>JAZKBU010000007.1:0-300000 GCA_040388375.1 Bacteroidota bacterium
GGTGGTAATACTTTTATGGTACGCGATGTTTGGCTTGTGTTGTTCCAAGTATAATTTCCAACAAATGATGCTGTTAAGGTAACACTATCGCCTAAATTAGCATTGATGGTAGTTTTTTGATTTACATTTTTAACCATAGTAAACTGGTCACGAATAACCCCATCAGCACAAATCCATTTAGCATCTAATCTGTTATTTTGTACTTCCAATATCATAGAACCACCGTTGGTAGCATTTGAGTAATACATGGCATTGTGTGGGAATTGGCTTCCTTGTGTTCCGCCTAATTGTCCTGCTGAGCCTGAAACCACATAAATAGTTCCTGCATTTACCAAAGTATCTTTTATGTATGGGCATGAATTGTTACTGCCATTATACTTACCTGTTGACTGGCTGATATTGTGCGTAAGGCTATCAAAACTAGCTTCTAAACCATAATGGCCTTTCATTAATTTTGAACGTTCGTAATCGTGGCTGTGACCAGTTAATATTAAATCAACACCGTAGCGTTCTAAAATTTTAATAAAATTTTGGCGGATAAGCATTAATTCTCCTTCAGTATCTGAATTATGCGAACCCATAGTAAATGGCGGATGATGCCAGTACGCTACTATCCATTGTTTGTTGGTATTGGCGGCTAAATCGTTTTTTATCCAGGTTACTTGTGCTCCTAATGTATCGTATAAACGGGTAGCATTGTTTTCTTTACCGTATGAGTCAATAGAAAGGAAATGAATGTTACCAATATCGTATGAGTAAAAAGCTTCTGTGCCTGATGCTAATCCACCTGCTTCCGCATTGGTAGGCATAGTAAACATATCATAATAAGGCATGTTATGATCGTTCTGACGAGCGCTGCTTCCATTTCCATAATCATGGTTACCAGGGGCAGGCCATAATGGATATTTTTTCAATAACTCATTTTTATAAATATTGAAAAACTGCGCTTGAAATTCAGCATCGGTTCCGCTTGAATAAGCATTGTCGCCAGATAAAAGCCATGAGTCCATATAATTATTACCCAGATAATTTACCAATTGGTTGTTTACATTTATTTGGTTGGTTGATGCATTACCACAATCGCCAATTACACCAATTCTGTATAGTTTACTGTTATCACCTTTTGCTGCTAATGTTCTAAAGTAGTTATTACTATCACCTTGTAGAGTATCAGCTAAACTACCTAAACTATAATAGTATTTAGTATAGGTACTCAATCCAGTAATTCTTAACTCATGTTCAGTTACCAAAGTTGAATCATCTTTTACAATATTTAATACACCTTTTGTAGTTCCTAATCTTATTCTGCTTTGTGCCGGATAATTGGTTCTCCAACGTATAGTAGCTGCATTTTGAGTAACCATTTGTAAGTATGGTCCTCTTATTAACGTAGCTGCTGGTGGTGGGTTAATAGTAAAACGTGCATTGCTTGTATCAAAAGTAGCTACGTTAGCTGAATCGCTAATACGTAATACACATTGTGTAGAAGGAGTATTAGGTACAGCCCAGTTATATGTGCCTAATGTAGCTGTAATAGCTGGAGCAACGGTATTCCATGTGCTTCCGTTTGTACTGTATTCAATTTTTACTTTGGCAATACTTGTATTGGCTAACCAATTAATAACATAATTAGTACCTGCATTAAGGGTTTCTCCTCCGTTTGGAGCAGATACAGTAATAGGTATAGTTGGTGTTTGATTACCTTTTAAACGTAAGTTGAAACTTACATCGGAACTGGTTCCACTTTGTTGGTGTATTTCTACAGCTATGGTATTCCATCCATTTACAAAATAGGTTTTTGCTAATGTATATAGTTGGTAATTTATTTCATCAGATCCACCAATAGCTGCCGGTGCAAGTGTAGTGTAAGTAATGGTACCTGTAGGTAAATTATCTCTCCATACTTCGTTTCCATTTACGTATACAACAGCACCATCATCGCGCACTACTTGTAATGAGAAATTATTGAAATCGTTTAAGTTTGGTATGTATACTTTTTTACGAAAATAGGTAGTAGTATATTTATTAGAGCAAGAAGGATTTTGTGTAACAGTACCACAAGCATTAATAATAGTTACTTCATCACCATCACCATAACCAAACTCTGCATTACCTGTGCTCCAACTTAAATCGTTAAAAGCACTGTCTCTCCATGCAGTGTTTTGATTAGAACCATTGTCCAGATATTTCCATGCAGTTCCAGGTTTAATTAAAGTATCAGATGCTATCGTAAAGTTAGCATTACTAGTATCAAAAGAAGATACATTTGCAGAATCACTTACCCTGATACTATAAGTACTGCCGGGCGTATTGACCGCATTAGGTAATGTCCAAGTATAAAAACCTAAGTTGCCCGCTACATTATTGGCAATGGTATTCCATGTAGTTCCATTGTTTGAATATTCTAATTTAAGTGTTTGTATTCCGTTGGCGTTAAAGCTAATATTTTTAGTAGCACCAGCTTGCCATGTTTCACCGCCATTGGGTATTAACAGATTAGGAAAAACCTGGTATTGAACAACCAGTTCCGGTGCCAAAGTAGTGCTTCCATCGTAAGTGTACGCATTACGCACACCGGCTCCACGCCAAACAAAGCTCATAGCATTACCACTTTTCCAGTTGGTTCTGTTTACTATATTTTGTACAATGGTTTTTAAGTCAGGTGTTTTTTGATCAACGCCTCTGGTTCCTCCGGCTGTGGTGCCCCAAGTACTGCTTGTACTGCCTGTCCATATTACTGAATCTGTAGTTACTGCACGAGAAGATAAATTAAAAGAAGTACTGGTAAATGTAGCTGTACTGTCACTTGCTTCACCTTTAAAAATTATATTACCCAACGTTGCATTTTTATCACCCTTCGTAGCAAACTGAATATAAGCATTGGTAATAATAGCACCTTTCGGTATAGTAATGTTTCTGAAACGTGAACCAATTACTTGGTACTTGGTTCCATCAAGCATGTTTTCTAAATCAGAGCTGGTTAAGTCCATAGTACCAACAGTGCCTGTTCCGCCTGCAATTACTTCTTCCACATCATCGGTACCTGCGCTTACAAAGCGACTAAGTGTTACTGTTGTTTGTGCATTTGTAACAGCATGTGATAACAGGATTACCAATAGTAATCCTGTTAATTGTTGTATTCGTTTTCTCATAGTTTTTTTGTAAATTTTACTTTGCAAAAAACTATGTCGCATGTTACATCATGGTGAATACTGCTTTACCATAAAGTTACTCTTAAATGAACTAAATGTGTAATTAATGTTACCTGCTTTTTATTTAATACTGTATGAGGCAATTGGCAATTCGTCAGTTAATGATTTCATAAAACTGATGATGGATTTGATTTCCTTATCAGATAAATCGAGAGGTTTGGAAGGCAAAGTTTGGTGTTGTAAAGTAAGGCCTAAACCATTGCCACCACCTTTGTTGTAAAACTCCATTACCTCTTCTAAAGTTTTAAAATTACCGTTGTGCATATAAGGAGCAGTACGTTCAATATTTCTGATAGTAGGTGTTTTAAAAGCACCCACATTGTATTCAATAGGGAAAAAGTGAAAGCGGCCACTGTCGGCATCGCATGTTGGTTTGTTAAAATTGGTATTCTTAGTAGTACCTAAAACTTCCAGTTCTGTAATGGCATAATTGGGAGGTAATAAACCATTAAACAAAGGAGCAAAATGGCAAGTGCCACATTGTGCTTTACCCATAAATAAATTAAAGCCTTCTATTTGTTCATTGCTCAGCGCCTTTTTATCGCCACGCATATAATTATCGAATGGCGAATTCATAGGAGCGAGGGTACGTTCAAAACTGGCTATAGCTAAGGCAATGTTTTGAATAGATATAATAGAGTCTTTTTTGGAGTTAGGGAAATTATTTTGGAATAGCTGAAGCAGGCGTTTGTTTTTATTTAAGCGCTTAATTAACAAAGGAAGCTTGGCGTTCATTTCTTTTTTATTAAACAATACCTGTTCAATTTGTTCTTCCAAACTTTGCGCGCGTGCATCTAAAAACTGTCCGTGTTGAAAAGCTGCATACAATAAAGTGGGTGCATTTCTATTCACTACCGATATGCCATTAAATGCAATACTTTTTTCTAAATTATCAGTAAAATAATTTGTTGGATTATGGCATGAAGCACAACTTACCATTCCGTTCCCCGATAATGATTTTTCGAAAAATAATTCTTTTCCTAAGGCTGTTAACTGCTCATTGCCATTGTTTGAACCATTGGGAAACAAACCAATATTTAAAGCATCTTTGGCAAATAAATTTTGATTAGCCTGATGGGTTTTAGCAAGCGTTAAGTTTAAATCGGCAGCTAAAATTTTTAACTGGTTTTGAAGCGGCAAAGCGGCTTCAGTTAAAAAGATAAGTCGGTTAAAACTATCAAAATGGTTGGTAGTGTTTGTGAAGTCAAGTGCTTTTTGTAAGTACTTATTTACACTGTCTTTAACAGGGGTGGAGGTCCTGTTTAAATAAGGTGTTAATACGGCTTGTATGGATAAAAATACCTGATGCGATTCAAGAATACCGCTTTTTAATTCAGGTGCATCAAACCCGCTAATACCTAAAGTTATATTACGCAATAATTCTAATTGCAGGCTTTCTATTATTTTTTCATCGTTTACCGTTAATTCGTACAAAAGCGCATTTAAATCGTTAGCGTACATATTTACCAGTTCTGCATTCGATTGTAGTTCTGCTAATAAACTGCTATCAATATTGTCTTCAAAAAGCAGCGCTTCTATGTATTGCATTCCTTTCGGATGTTGAAATTCCATGTGAGGTTCCTCTACCTCGTAAACCGGTGCTACATTAAATGGACGTGCCGTAACGGGAATAAAATACTCCAGAAAAAACTCAATTGGTTTGTAAGCTAAACGGCAGTTAACAAGTGCTTGTTTAGCTTGCTTTATGGTATTGCTATCCTTCGTATTAATGTTTTGAATAGCTGCTTTTAATTGGTTGGAAGTGGTTGCAAAAACTTTACTTTTAGCTTTGTAATAGTCTAGCGTTGAGTTAACACCAATAGATTGATTGGATGGAAAAATAAATCCAAAAGCAAAACAAAGGCAAATAAAAAAAGTGAAAAGTAAAGGCCGTTTCATGCTCAAAAATAAGCTTTGAACTGGTAGTAACTATATTTTTGCTATTATTTAACTATTAAACAATAAAGAGATAATAAGAAAGGTATTAGTTAATAATTTGTCAGCATTTACTTCCGTTATGTTATTTGGCTACAATCATGGTTTTCATCAATTGCGATTGACCTTGCTGTACCTGGTAATAATAAGTTCCGTTGCTTAAACTATCGGCTTGCATAACAACTTCGTGA
Source organism: Bacteroidota bacterium (assembly GCA_040388375.1). Classification (NCBI taxonomy): domain Bacteria; kingdom Pseudomonadati; phylum Bacteroidota; species Bacteroidota bacterium. The sequence goes on from JAZKBU010000007.1 coordinate 5,339, forward strand.
GTACCCTTGCTAAAGTTATCTTCGGCTATGGTTAATATTTCACGACCCACATTGTCAAACAACCTGATTTTAACATAACCTCCGCTGCAAGTAAACCTAATAGTAGTTTGGCTAATTACTGGGTTAGGGAAGTTTTCAAGCACGCCTATTTTTGCCACTTCTGTTTCTTTAATACTGGTATTACCATCAGCTATAATATCAAGCAGCGGAAATGTTTTATTGAGCAATAGCGGGTTCAATTCAGCATCGCTTACATTAAACCAATATTTTAAAATACTGGCATAAATGGCTCTGAAATCAACCTGCATAGGTACATTATCGTTGGTAGTAACTACATCGGGAATAATAGGATTATTACCTGTAATGCCCGGTTTTACTTTTTTACCAAAAATAAATAATGGAGCAGCAGCACCATGGTCAGTACCTAAGCTATCATTTGATTTTATTCTGCGGCCAAATTCTGAAAAAGTCATACCCAACACACGCTCATCAATGGCTAATTTTTTCAAATCGTCCTGAAAAGCATTTACCGCCTGCGATATTTTTTGCATTAAATTAGCATGGGTTCCTGTTTCGGTAGCACTTGCATCAGTTTGCGAAGCATGTGTATCAAAACCACCTAAACTTACCATATATACTTGTGTTTTTAAACCACCTGCAATTAATTGAGCTACAATTTTTAATTGATCGGCTAAAGTATTTTGCCCTGCAGCCGGGTATAAAGTGGATAGGTTGGTAGCTTTATCGGCTGCAGCTTTAATGGTACCACTGTATTGTTGCGTTTGTTGGGCTACCAAACGTACATAAGTTAATTCGTGTCCGGCAGGAGTATTGGGTGCAGGGTCAACGGTTCCATTTACAAACTGATAAAAGGAGGTAGGGTCGGTAATAGACATGCCTAAACTGGCTTGATGGCCTTGCAATGCTGGTGAAACCATAGCACCAATTTGAATAGCCGGTGGGTCAGGATAATTGGTATTCGGATAATTGACAGGGAAATTTTCGAACTTGGTATCTAAATAACGGCCAAGCCAGCCTGTTTCTTCATTTACATTACTATCGCTGCCTGTAAGCCAAATATCAGTAGCTCTGAAATGAGAAAAGTTAGGGTCAGGGTAACCAACGCTTTGTACTATGTTTATCATAGCGTTGTCGTACAAGCTACGTATTTCACTTAAACTTGGGTGTAAACCTGTAGCCTGTGTTCCACTTAAAGTCAATACTTTGTTTTGTTGAATAATAATATTAGGGCGCGCCAACATTAACTTACTATATTGGTCCAATGGAATAACGGTGTTCAAACCATCATTTCCTCCATTAAGTTGTATCAGTACAAGTACCCTGTCTTCGGCTCCTGTTTTACCTAAAAACTGTACTATTGGATTGTCGGCTAAGGCTTGAATAGGGAAACCATTTATAAATAAAGGTATGGCGCTAGCGGTAATGGCTTTTTGTAAAAAATCTCTTCTTTTCATAATAATGGCTGTTTTAAATTAATTGAAACTCGGCTAAATCCATTAAGTATTTAAATAACCCTTGCAAGCGTGAGTAAACGGTTTGCTTTTTCATGGTATCGGTTGGGTCGGCTATATAGTCGTTCCATGCATCTGACCAATAATGATCACTGGCTTGTCCTGAAAGTAAAAACACAGTTTTTAATTGTGTTTTGGTATTGGCCGAAACATCAACAGCATATAATAAACCAAGTGATTCACTGATTACAGTATTGGGATCTTCTGGATAGGTTAACTGACTGGTAAACGCAATAGGGTCTAAAATAAGTTTAAAGCCTTGTCTGTTAAAACCAGTAGTAACTAATCCATCGCTTACCTGGTTTCGTTTTGGAAGGGAGTCAGAATTAATCCATAGTTCGTAAAACTGGGGCGATTGCCAGTATGCCGGCCAACCTGCTACATTTGGCGCATCGCCTATGTCTTGTCCAAAAGCCATTCCTAGTTGTTGTACATAATATAGATGAGCATACAATTGCGATACGTTTGCACTATCAGGGAATTGTAAATTAAAGGTACGTGCTAAACCAACTAAGTGATCTGTTGGTGGTTTTATAACACAACCCATATTGAGTACATCGTAAAAATGTTCACTTTTTAGCAAAGTGTCCATTACCGTTTTTATATTGTAATTGCTGTTTCTAAAAATGGTAGCCAAAGGAATAATTACATTCGTTTCAGTACTTGCATCAATGTTATAGTACACAAAAAAACGGTATATTTTTCGGCATATATATTTGGCTACTTCTTCCTGTGCAAAAATCATATTGATTAAATCATCCAATTCGGTTGCACCATTAGTTCCCATTTTGCCGGTAATTACGGTATTGTTATAGAATGCTGAAAATTGTTTATTGGTAGTATCATGTTTGGTTGAGTCAAAGAATGAGGTATAACCACTTCGGTTATTTCTCCATCCGGTCATAACCCTTGCCGCTGCTTTTACATCGTCTTCAGTATAATGGTTGGCTAGGTCTTTTCCTACGGTAAAAAGTTCTTGTAGCTCTCTGCCAAAATTTTCATCGGGTGCGGTTTTAGTGTTTTTTTCTCCGTTTAAGTACACCAACATACCGCAGTCCGTAGCCACTAAACGGGCAAATGTTTTAAAATTTCCCAAACAGTTTTGGCGCAACATTTTATGGTGGTCATAAGTAAATCTTGCTAATTGTATTACGGTTGATTCTGTGGCAAAATGATTGTGCCAAAACAAAGTCATTTTTTCTTTAATTGTTCGGTCTTGATTTATCATTAAGCCCATCCACCAAGCCTTAAATGATTGTCGCCTAACGGCAGTTAACGTAGGATTTTCGTTGGCATTTACCCATGTTTGTCCTAAAGGAACATCAGCATCGGGGAAGTTAACATTGGCACTGTAATGGTTAAGCGGAGGGGTAGGGTCTGTTACTGAAATATTTAGGAGGCTATCAACAGCCTGTACCATTGTTTTACTTTTTAAAAAATCAATATCGGCTTTGTTCACGCCAAATAAAGTTCTTCTGCACAAATGTTTAATTTGTTCTTCGCCCCATGCACCTTGGTATGGTGCAATACCCGTGGAGGTTTTTCGTAAACTAGTTGGTAATTCTTTGTTAATAGGATCCTTGTAAGGATAAACTGGAACTTCTTTTTCATCTAATACATTCAATGCTGCATTTTGAAAAAACTGTTTACGGTTAATTGGTGCCATAAAATAGTGGGATTAAAACAATAAAAAACTCAGACTGTTAAAAAGCCAAAAGGTTTAATAACGTTCCGTAAAATTATTTAAAAAAAGCATATTGTGTAATTTTATTTACTGGTAATAAGTAGTTTATGGGTATGTATATTCTTTTTTAATAATTACGAAATCTGCCGGCATAAAATTTCCGTACATAAGGCTTAAGCCTTATATAATAATGAAATATTTATTTTACGTTTTAATTTGTATTACAAGTAAAGTTGCGTTTGGGCAGTTACTTATTTCAACCAACCAAAATCAATCCTATGCGTTGTATCCGTACACACAGATAGCAGATGTTGGACAATCGAAATTTAGTTTAAGAGAGTTTAAGGCCAAAGCCTCCGGTTTGGAGTTTAAACCCGTTATGCATATGAATGCCAATATTGGTTTTACAGCTAATTATTACTGGTTAACTTTTAGCGTACAAAACAATACTGATGTTAAAAAAACGTATTATTTAGAAACAGCACGCCCCATTACAGACTATGTACATTTATATACGGAGTTTACCAATGGAATGATCAAAAGTCAGGAGAGTGGCGATGCCATGCCTTTTGCTGAACGCGATTACGAACACCGCAAAACCATATTTAAAATAGAACTACCCGCCAATGAAAAAGTGAACTTTTATTTAAATTTAAAAAGCGATGGCGAGGTTATAAACTTACCTTTAAAATTAAGTACGGCTGATGAATTAATTATACAAACCTATAAAGAGCAATTAGTGTATGGCATTTTTTATGGCATATTGTTATTAGCTACCATTACCTATTTGTTTTTTTATTTTGCCCTTGACGATAAAAGTTTTTTATATTACTGTTTGTACGTAGGTTTTGTTGGCTTACTCCAGTTTGCACTCGATGGGTTTTTTTATCAGTATTTTGGTCCCAATGCAGGCATACTTTCACTAAAGGCAGTTATTATTTTTGCTGCTTTAAGCACCCTGTTTTTTGTTAAATATACCCAGTGGTTTTTACATGTAAGCGAACATTTTAAAAGTTTAGACAAAATATATAAAGGGTTGTTTATAGCTATTTTGGTTTTATTTATTGTTTGTGTTTTAGCGCCCCAAATACCTACATTAAGTTATACCATTATTAATGCCATGGCTTTGTTGTCGTTGGTTTTAGTTATAGCAACGGTAGTTGTTTCCATTATAAAAAAAGTAAAAGTCGATCCTTTTTTTATAGCAGGTATTAGTTGTATGGTACTTGGCTTTACCATATTTATACTCAATAATTTTAGCATTATACCCAATTCATTTATTACCGAAAATAGCTCAAAATTAGGAACAGGTTTAGAGGTTATATTTTTATCACTTTCCATGTCCAACAGAATCAGGAAACTAAGGAGTGAAAAAGAAATGGCACAGTCTATAGCTTTAAAAAAATCGGAAGACATGAACGATGTGAAGTCGTATTTTATGAATAACATGAGCCATGAATTGCGGACCCCTTTAAATGCTATAATGGGTATTGCCGATGTAATGTTGAGCGAAAATATAGACCCTAAAATAAAAGAGAATTTTGAAATTATTAAATATTCATCGCAAGGTTTACTCAGTTCAGTAAACGATATTTTAGACTTTAGCAAAATAGAAAAAGGCGAATTAAAGTTAGATTATGTAGAGTTTGAACCCGTTCAGTTATTTATTCAGATTAACTACAGTGCCAATAAACAAGCCCTCGATAAAGGCTTATTATTTACTTATGAAGTAGATGAAAATTTACCATCCTTACTATTGGGCGATAACGTTAGGTTAAGCCAAATAATGAACAATGTAATTAGCAATGCCATTAAATTTACCAATGTAGGTTGGGTTAATGTACGCGTTAAAATAATAGCCCAATACGATAACGAAATTGTTTTACAAATAGCCATCAGCGATTCAGGTGTTGGTATTCCTAAAGAAAAAATAGAATCTATTTACGAGTCGTTTAGTCAGGAAAGTATTACTAACAAACGCAAGTTTGGTGGTTTAGGTCTAGGCTTATCCATAGTTAAAAAACTAGTTGATTTACAGGGAGGTAAAATTAACATAACAAGCAAAACTGGCCAAGGTACAAATTGTACCATAGAGTTACCCTTTACTATAATTACTCAACCGCAAATGATAAACGAACATATACAAAAAGAAGAACCCGTTGAAGACAATGGGGTCAATATTTTACTGGTAGAGGACAACGCCATCAATCAATTAATAATGAAAAAAATAATGAATAAATGGGAAAATGTTCGTTATGCCATTGCCAATCATGGCGAAGAAGGATTACAATTATTACAGCAAGACCATTTTGATATAGTGCTCATGGATTTGCAAATGCCCATAATGGATGGTTACGAAGCAGCTACGGCCATTAGAGTAGGTACAGCAGGAGTGAGTAATATAGATATTCCTATAATAGCCCTTACTGCCGATGTAATGGAGGGAACAAAAGACAGGGTGAAGCAGATAGGTATGGACGAATACATGTCCAAACCCGTTGACCAAAATATGTTGTACCAAACCGTTATGCGTTTAATACAACAGAAACAAAATAAAAGCTGAGGGTAAACAAGCCTATATTTAGTAAGCAAGGAATTACTATAATATTAGCTTATATTGCATCAATAAAAAACAGTATAAAACTTTTGACTTTTCACGATTTTAAATTTAATAAAACCCTGCTTGATAGTTTAGATGCAATGGGTTTTGAAACACCTACTCCAATACAACAACAAGCTATACCAGTAGTAATTGATAACAAAGATTTAATTGCTTGTGCCCAAACAGGTACAGGTAAAACAGCCGCTTATTTACTACCCGTAATGAATAATATAATTAACGATGGCTTGGGTAAACTAAGCACCTTAATTATAGCACCCACACGTGAGTTAGCCCAACAAATAGACCAACAGGTAGAAGGAATGGCTTATTTTACAGGCATTAGCTCAGTAGCAGTATATGGCGGAAGCGATGGACAAGTATTTGTGCAACAGCAAAAAGCCATGCGCGAAGGAGCAGATATAGTAATAGCAACGCCCGGCCGTTTAATAGCCATGCTTACCTCCAGCGGTTCAGTTGATATGAGTAATATAAAACACTTAATATTAGACGAAGCCGACCGTATGTTGGATATGGGTTTTAATGACGACATTAACCGAATAATAGGTTATTTACCAAAAGATAGACAAACCCTTTTGTTTTCAGCTACCATGCCCCCTAAAATACGCATGTTAGCCAACAAAATATTAAGACAGCCCGAGCAAATAAATATAGCTATAAGCAAACCGGCCGAAGGTATTTTACAACAGGCTTATATGGCTTACGATAACCAGAAAACAGCGTTGCTTAAAAATATTTTAAACCAAAAAGATTTTGGCAGCACTATTATTTTTGCCAGTACCAAGGAAAAAGTAAAAGACCTGGACAGAGAATTGCGCAGAAGCAATTTATCAATTAAAGCATTTCATAGCGACTTAGAGCAGGTAGAACGCGAAGCCATTATGAGCGATTTTAGAAACCATGCCGTACAAATTTTAATAGGAACCGATATACTTTCACGTGGTATAGATGTAAGCGGAATAGGTTTGGTTGTTAATTACGATGTGCCGGGCGACCCCGAAGATTATATACACCGCATAGGCCGTACCGCAAGGGCTGAGAGTACAGGTACAGCCATTACTTTTATTAACCCTAAAGATGCACGTAAGTTTTTCGATATAGAAAGTTTAATAGGTTACGATATTCCAAAATTGTCATTGATGCCGGAGTTAGGCGAAGCACCACTTTACCAACCGGAGGTTAAAATAAAAAAAGACTTTAGCAAAACAGGTTTTAAGAAACCATTTAAAAAGAAAAACTTTAACAAGAGCAATTCGACTAAGCCTAACTAGCAGTTTACCGGGCCTATTTAAAAGAGTTTCTTATCTTTTTTTGTTTTCTGAAACCATTATAAAAGCCAAGGTAATAGCCTACCAAAAATGGAATCATTAATAATCCTACTACTAAAATACATATAACTGTTATATCAGAAACACTCAAACTGTCTATCACTGCGTGTGGCATACTTTCTTAAATTCTATTCGTTTATTTAGCCTCCAAACATACAATACATATAGCATGCATTATGTAGTGAAAACACGGTATTTATAGTAGAATATATATTTTCATCTACTTAAAAATAGCCCTGTTTTAAATGTACTTTTATTGCTGTTTTTTAGGCTAAACTATTATTTGTAAGAAGTTAACACTATCTCGTTATTCATACTTTGTAATGCCGTATGGTAAATAAAAGGAATAAGATTATGTTTGTTTGCCGACCAAAAGCAGTAATAAATGGCAGCCATACAACAACAAACCATTACAAAATGAAACAACTTATTACCTTACTTGCTATAGCTATATATTCATTAAACTTACACGCACAAACCGACAGATTATTAGGTTGCAGGGCAGAGGGGAGTGGAGCCATATTCAGCTCGTTAAACAATGCCAATACCGCCTTTGCCGATATTGATACCATACCCAATATGAAGCTGAGTAGTTCAGGCGAAAGTGCTTTTGATGTAAACAATAACCGCTACTTTATTAAAACCAGTTTAGGCATTACCATTATGCATTCCGAAACAGGTGCACTGGTAGATACCATTAGTGCAGGAAGCGTTATAAAAGGCATAGAGTTTGACTTAAACACCAATAAAATAGTAGGATATAAAAAAGTAGGCAATGCACAAATATTTACGGCATTAAACTTAACAAGCAGAAGCATTACCACTATTGATACCTTATATGGTGTAAATGTAATAACACCCGGTGAAAGCACTTTTGACCTTAGTGGCAGCCGCTATTTTACCATAACAAACTTAGGAATAACCATTATAAACGCACAAACAGGAGCCATTATAGAAAGCATTGGCAATACAGCCGATATCAATAATTTAGAATATGACTCCGTTGGAAACAGGTTGTTAGGCGTACGCTGGGATGGAGATGTAGAAATACTGACAGCTTTAAACCTTACCGATAAAACATTTACCGATATAGATACACTGCCCAATGTAAATGCCATTATACAAGGTGAAAGTACTTTTGACAGAAGCAATGGACATTATATTATTAAAACCAATTTAGGTATTACCATTATAAATGCCCAAACAGGAGCCATTACCAATCAACCCAACAATTTAGGCGCATTAAAAGGTTTAGAATATATTAATAAATCAATTGCAGTTGGTATACCAAACATAGCAGTTGAAAATACAGTGAATGTTTTCCCTAACCCGTTTAATACCTATACTACCGTTCAGTTAAATATACCTGCCAAGCAAGTAACGCTGGCTGTTTACAATGTAAACGGACAACAGGTAAATACCACACATGAAGCATTTGGTAATAGCTTAATTATAAATAAAGCCGACTTACCTGCCGGCATTTATTTTATGCACTTACTACAAAACGATACAAACAATATAGTAAAAAAACTAATCATAACCGATTGATAAAAGGATAAATACTGATACCAAAAGAGTGTTTTCCCTATTTTGTAGAGTAGTTATTACCCTATGAAAAAAGAGTAGTTTTCCTATGCACATAGGGTGTTTTCCCTATTGTTGTTGACACAAACATTCCGCAAACTTGTACTCCAAAAAATAACTGATTGCACTTATACAAAGTGTAGGCATATTATATTTTGTAAGTATTAACAGTTACGGACGAAGCTGAAAATCCGCTAGAGAGTAAGCAAAGCAACAACAACAATACATACTCATGTCAACTTTTCAATTTATGCCTCCTGCTAACATACAGGATTTTGCAAACGATGCAAGCAACCAAGCAGCGTTAATTAGTTTATGGAATAACAACATCAATGGATTTATTCAACAAGGTATGATGGGCAATCCGTGGAATGCCACCAATGCACCCGTACCTACTAATTATTTTAATCCGCTTGTAAATAATCCGGATGGGCAAATAATGCAAGCTATTCCTTGGCCTGCTTTTCCGGGTAGGTTGGCTTATAACTACCCAACACTTACGCAGGTTGAGTTGTTTGCTTTAGCCGATACAGGTTTGGCACCTGCTGATATTAATAACAACCCATGCAATACAGCTACAGGTAATAACGTTCCTTATTTTCCGTATGGTCCGCGTGGTTGGCAGGATGAGTATTGTGAGTGGGCTGTTACCCGTAACAGCGAAGGTAAAATTACCCGTATTGATTTTACTTGCGAGAACCCCGAATATTATAATTCAGTTTGGTTAATCAGCCCACAAAAAGTATTAGAGCTATACCAAAACACATTAAACAAACCACAAATAGTATTGAACGATTTATGCGTATTAGATAGCGAAAACAATCCGGTTATCAATCCGTCAACAGGGCAGCCATTATACAATCCATTAAACAAATGGAATATAGGTTCCAACTCAACCGCTAAAACAGGTGGTGCTATGCACTTAACCAGTACACCCAATACCATACAAACCGAAATAGGTTTGGCTTGCGCTTCGTCAGTACAACGCAATGGTACCTTTACCGATAACAATGCATTGCTTTGTTGCGGGCAATACGGGCAACCACACAGAAACAGCGACCCGACTATAGGCGCCCAGGTAAATGCTTTTGTAGGCGAGGGTTACTCTGTAACATTGGCCAATCCTCCAGGCTTATATATACAAACACCTGATTTCTCCAGTTACGTGGCGCCTGATAATGCAGACTGCTCGGAGTTTTGGACTATAGTACGTGGAGCAGCATCAATGGACGGTATGCCCGGTAATTTTATATTACATGCCGTTTTTGAAGTACCCTCATCAAAACCATACGTAGTAGGCGATATATTAATTGGCAAGCAAAAAATCAGTTGGGGCTCACAAGTTACCAATACCTTTTTTATGCATATAGTAGCAGCCGCTTACAGCTCCTCAACACCCCAAAGCTACTCCTGTGTAGGCACACCAACCCCTGACCGAACCTTTGCGCAACCCCTGCAGTTGTTTTACGAAACAGTATACAATGCCATGTATCCTTCACCGGTACCTAACCCCGTAAGGCATCCAATAGCCTTGTTAAGTAACAGCACCTATATAGCACCATTTATTAACCAGGGTACTACCGCCAATATGGTTATTACGGCAGATACCTGCACCGCAGTAGCCGGCAATGCATCAACCTACCCAACAATTACTTTTGACGGAACAGGTATAACAGCAACCGTAAACAGTGTAGCGCCTGTTACCTATGCGGTACCCGGTAATTCACAACCCAGTACCTATACCGCTTTGTTTGTTACCGTAACCGTTGCTGCCAATGCTACCCAAGGATACAGAAGTTTAAGCGTAGCCAATGTGGGGCAATCCAACCCAATTGCTATGCCAGCTCTGTTAAATGTATTGTAATCTATTTACAGCCTATGAAACAAATAAAATTACCCCTGTCAAAACAGCACATTGGTTTAGTTGGCATGTTAACTATATGTATTGGTTTTTGGGCCTTTACCGGGATAGAAAAAAATGAAAATAGCCAGCCTAACAATTACGATAGTTGTGCGTGCTTTTCGCCCAATAACCAACTATCCAAACTAACCGTATATTTTAACAACCAAGTACCCGGTGATACCAAGCGGCCATTTACCAATCAGTCGCAAGCCGACTGTTTTGCATGGTCAGAGTTTATAAGCGTAAACTGGCCAACCAAAGGAAACTATTTTGGCGACCCGAACGATTTTTCACCCGTTGCCTGGGAAACTTATATGCCCCGAAACGTATTGTTTCAGGCCAATGGAAATCCGCCTCCCGCATGGGGTACACTCGTATCAAACGAGTTTGCAGCCAAGTTTAAAACAGAAAAATTAATATATAATAAATCAACAACCAAAGTGCTTACCTTTTTAGGTACAGGTGTCGATACTACTATTGACCTTGTTTTTGGCGACCCGAATCAGGCAGCACCTTTCGGGCATCCCAGTTGGTTAGGTGCACAAAACGGAGTGAACCTGTGGTACGAAATATTATTGAATAAAGACTATTATGATTTTGTAGTAAAAACAGGCTATTACAATGCCAAAACACAACACGACTCCGCCAAAGCAGGCATCCCTCTAAACTTTCCACAAGGCGTTTATAACGGACAAGTAGGAGCCATTGAAATAAAAGCGGCTTGGATGGAACTAACCGATACCATTTCAGCACACTGGAACCGTTATAAAAAATCAAAGGCTTATGTGTTAGACCCCGGTACCCGTAAAATGAGACAAGCCACTGTTGCTTTGGTAGGTATGCACATACTGCATAAAACAACCACTCAACCCACATGGGTATGGGCTACGTTTGAGCAAATAGACAATGTGCCCGATAAAACAAGACCAGCACCACCTTATGGTTACAACTTTTACAACAGCAATTGCAAAGCACAACAATTAAATGTTCCTGCTTCCGCATTGGGATACGACTCATTGACTTCACCAGTAACCATTCCCTGCAATGCCAATATACCGCCACCTTATTATTTAAAAGCAGGCATGAAATCCGTGCCTTTACAATTAGAACGTACCAATATAATTAATACCACCAATGCGCAACCAATTAATACCAATATGCGCGATACCATTAAAAAGTATTACCCAAAATCAGTATGGCAATACTACGAATTGGTAGATGTAATATGGTCGCAGCAGGTACAGCCTAACCCAACAAAACCTATTAATGTACCCAGAAATTTAAATCCCGGTTATATGAATCCCTTAACCATTGTGGCCAATACCACCATGGAAAGTTATGTGCAAGGTACCAATACCTGTACCAGTTGTCATATATACGGAACCATAGCCGACTACCCGCCAGACTCCGTAAACAATACCATTTTCGGTGATTTTAGCTTTGCCATAGGCGATGCTAAATACCCAAAACCTTTACAGACAAAATGGAAAACAAGTAAAGGCAAACACTAACTAAGAAACAACCTCTAAACAATCATTCATATATAATCCGTAGCCATTAACTATGTGGCTACGGGTTTTGAATGATAAATAATTTATCAAAGCTAGCACACGCTATAAGCGTGTGCTATTCTTTTAAATATTTTAGTAAATTTAAACACCTAATACAAAAAGGATGCGAGCGCAGGCCAGACAAAAAAGCGGGCCGCGCATCAAGCCTGTGGGGAGAAGCATTTTTTTGTCTAGCGTTTTTGGATACTTTTTTGGCAATGCAAAAAGTATCGAAGCAAAAAAAGAGAAGAACATTTATTGCAGGCGGGGACGCCTGCAATGGCTATATAAGATATCTGTGCTAACACACACCTATAGCGTGTGCTATTCTTTAATTATTGTAATATTACATTTTAAACAACCTTTAAAATGACAATAGCAAAATACCTTTGGGAGCTGGGCTCCCTCATCATTCTTTTATTGGGAAGCATTCATTTATACTATACCTTTTTTAGCGATAAATTTTTAACAAGAGATAAAAGCCTGAAGCCTGCGATGGAAAAAAGCAGCCCGGTATTAACCAAAGAAACCAACATGTGGAAAGCATGGATAGGCTTTAATGCCAGCCATAGCAGCGGTGCTATGTTTATTGGTATAGTTAATATGTATTTAGCTTGGCAATACTTTCCCGTATTACAATCAGCCTATTTCTTTTTTATATTCAATATTATAACCATTGCCTTTTATGTATGGTTAGCTAAAAAATATTGGTTTAAAGTACCTTTTATAGGTGTAAGTATTACTTTAATTTGTTTTATTGTATCGTTTATTTTAGTACTGGCTAGTTAAATATTTATACAATGGACGACCGTAATCAAACAACCATAGAAACCTGGGATAAGCTGGCTGCTGCTTATGAGGAAAAATTCATGGATTTAGATTTATACAACGATACGTATGATACCTTTTGCCAATTGATTGAAAAGCAAGCAGCACATATATTAGAGATTGGATGCGGGCCGGGAAACATTACCAAATACTTGTTAGCGCAAAGACCTGATTTTAATATAGATGCTACCGATGCAGCGCCAAATATGGTGAAAGCAGCACAGGAAAATAATCCAACGGCATATTGTACATTAATGGATTGCCACGATATAGATACTTTAACCACCAAGTACGATGCAGTGATGTGTGGCTTTTGCATGCCCTATTTATCCAAGGACGATTGCCGGAAATTGATAAAGGATAGTGCTTATGTGTTGAACAGTGGTGGTATATTGTACTTCAGTACCATTGAAGATGAGTATAACAAATCGGGCTACGAAACCAGTAGCAATGGAGAACATACTATATTTGTTTACTACCACGAAGCAGGTTATTTAAAAGACTATTTACAGGAAAACAATTTTGAGCTGTTGACTATAGAGCGTAAAGATTATCCGCAGGCAGCACACCCCACTCATATTATTTTTATAGCTCGCAAAAAGTAAAGAATTAATTTAACTACATATGATAGTTGCAGCATCAACTATTTTTTTTATTTTTACAAAACCCAACATTGTTTAATATAATTACGTACCCTTAAAAAAACAACTAATAACTAAAACTAACAACTATGAAAAAATTAATCTACTTATTTCTTGGCGTATTTGCCTTATTGTATAACACCCAACTGAAGGCCAGCCATGTGGTAGGGTCCGACATGAGCTATACCTGTACCACAACACCCAATGTGTATAAGGTTACCTTAAAAATATACAGGGACTGTAGTGGTATTAATTTATGCAAAAATTGTGGCGATAATCCTGTTCCTACAGGTAATACAAATGGTTGTAATACCAGCAACGCAGGTTTTTCAACAAATATTATTGGCATGAGTGGTACGTGTGCAGGAGTTAATTTTGGTAGTTACACATTAGATGCACTTACAACAAATAATGGTTATGATATTATACAAACATGCAACAATACAAAAACAGTTTGTACCAATTGTAATACCAGAACAGCAGGTACTTTTAGCCCCGGCATTGAAGTATATATATTTGAGGGTTTAGTTGATCTATCAAGTGTGCCTGCATCTTGTTGCGTAGTAGGCTTAGAACTAAGCCTTTGTTGCCGCAACACTGCATTAACAACTATGGAACCCGGTAATTTTTATACCAACGCCCAAATAAACAGGTGTGTGAGTGTTTGTAATTCAGCACCCACATTCTCTAACGAGGCTGTAATTATGGCTTGTGTGGGAGTAGACTATGAATATAATTTAGGAGCTATGGATCCTGATGGCGATTCATTGAGTTATAATTTAGGAGCTTCGCTTGCAACAGCCGGAGCTAATGTAAATTATATTGCACCTTATTCTCCGGCTTATCCTTTTCCTTATTTTGGTGCACCCAATGCCAATGCTCCTTTACCGGCCGGCTTACATATAGACCCCAATGCAGGCAATTTGTTTTTCAGGCCTACTGGTGTTTTTGTAGCTAATTTGGTTATAGAGGTTAAACAATGGCGTAATATAGCAGGTACTATGACTCAAGTAGGTTTAACCAGACGCGATGTGCAATTACAAAGCGTTATGTGTAATCCAAACCTAGCCCCTAAAATAAAAATATACCAAAATGGCGTACTACAAAGCAACAACCAGTTTTCAGTAAGACCCAATCAACAGATTTGTTTAGATATAGTAGCCGAAGACCAAGAAAACAGTTCAATACCAGCCGATACTACTATACTAACATGGAACAATCCTGGTTTGTATGTACCTGCTATGGCCAATGCTACCTTTACCAGTAATTACATAGCGAGTTTACGTAGTATAAACGGTCCCAAAGCCGATAGCTTTAAATTTTGCTGGACACCTCCTACAACAGCCGTTAGACCACAACCTTATTTGTTTTCAGTAACCGGTAACGATAATTTTTGCCCCTTTAAATCTTTAAGTATAAAAGGGATTAATATTAAAGTGGAGAATCCATTAGGAGTGAAAGCTATAGCTGCTGAAAACGATTTAATGGTATATCCCAATCCAAGCCAATCATGGGTTACGCTTACACATAAAACCAATTTAGCAGGTAAAAAGTATGTGGTTTTAAGTGTAGACGGACAGCAGGTATTAAATGGAAAAATGAATGCTTTTGAAACCATGATTAATGTAGAGTCATTAGCCAATGGTGTTTACCTGATAGAAATTGAAGGAGCCAATACTAAAGGTTTGAAACTAATAAAAAACTAAGTTGAATACGAGCCATACGGATGGCTTTTGTAAAAAGACCTCAGTACTTATCTGTTTGTACTGAGGTCTTTTTTTATTATTTGCTTACCTCACCGGTAGCAGGTGCCAAAAACATGGCTTTGTTGCTTAAGAATACCGATACCCATAATAAAGTTAAAAAGGCAGCAGCCATAGGAGGGTGTCCACTGGCTAACTCTATTGATAAAGCGCCACCCAAGTAACAACATAACAATAAAAAACCAATGCGGCTTGTTTTGGGGTAAACGAAAAGCGCTACCGCTAGTATTTCTATAATACCCAATAATGTAATGTAGCTACCCAATCCAATTTTGCCTAAACTGTCTACTATTTGCGGTGATGCCATCAGCTTCATTACCCCGCTCATTACTAACATTAATGAAGGAATAGCCATAAGTACTATAGCAATAATACGTGTTGTTTTGTTTGTCATATTTGTTTTGTTTTTAAATTGTTTTGTAATGCGGGCAAATGTATATACGTTTGCTATATAAAAGTAAGTACTATACAATAGTATAGCACTATACAAAAGTATAGTACTTGCATACCACAAAAGCTAAACGTAAAATTGACAAGAAATTATGCCTGAATTAATAGTACACAACAAGGAGCAATGCACAAAAGCCATTCTGCCTGTAAGAGATGCGTTAGATATATTAAGTGGAAAATGGAAGCTACCTATTATCATTTCATTATCGTTTGGCAATAAAAGATTCAGCGAAATATCCAAACACATTCCGGGTATTACAGATAGAATGCTTTCTAAGGAATTGAGGGATTTAGAGCAAAACCAATTAGTGAAACGAACTGTGTACGATACCGTGCCGGTAGTGGTTGAATACTCCATGACCACCTATGGTAAATCGTTAGAGAAAATAATACAGGAATTACAGGTTTGGGGAGCCAAGCACCGCAAGCGTATTATGGAGAAGTAAAATGCTTACCTTTTTACGCCACCTTTGGCTACGGCACTGGCAGTCCAGGGGTCATCGGGCCAGGCATGTTTGGGGTACCTGCGTTTCAATTCTTTTTTTACTTCAAAATAAGTATTGTTCCAAAAGCTGCGTAAGTCAGCCGTTACCTGCACGGGTTTAAAACCGGGCGATAACAAATGCAACACCAATGGAATGGTATTGTTGTTTATTTTAGGCGTATCGGCCATACCAAATACCTCCTGCAAACGCACGGATAGGATAGGAGTTTCGCCATTGGCTAAATAAGCAATAGCTATGTTGGAGCCACTGGGCACGGGTATTTTAGCCGGAGCCAGTTTGTCTAACGCTTGTTGTTGCTCCCAGCTTAAATGGTTCTTCAATGCTTCGGTTATATTTATTTTCTTTAAATCTTCCGGCTTTTTTACCTGGGTTAAATAGGGGGCAAGCCATTCTTTATTGGTCAGTAATAAATGAAAGGTGCTTACATCGGGCCAGTTATCGGCACTATTCCATTTACGTAAACTTAAAATACGGTTTTGTAATTGGGCAAAGCTTTCATCAAAATTCAACAAGGCTTCACCTTCGGTTTTTATGGCATTGCAAATAGCATCAACCAAATGCTCTGCACTTGGTGCAGGCAATGGTTTTGATTGCAATACAATACTGCCAATGCGTAAATCTTTGGTGGCAATTAAACCACCTTTGCGGGTATCCCAGGTTATTACTTCGCGTTCTTTCACCATCGGCAATAAGTCTTTTGGGTTTAAGGGTGAAGCCATAAATATTTTTCCCAAGCCATCGCGCGTATCAATATGGGCTACGGCTAACCAGGGCTCGTTGGCTAAGTTATCCCTATGTCCGGCAGTAGCTATTTTACCATTGGCTAATTGAAACTGTGCATTGTTTCCAGGTCTGGCAAAAGCAATGCGTTCCGGATAAGTATAAGCCAATAATAAACCTGTTTCGTAATCATCAACGGGTGTGTTTTCGGCTTCTACCTGTAACATTTTACGGTACGAGTCGGCTACCTTGTCTATGCGCCCAAACTTATTGCCCAAGCTGTTGGTCTGTCTGGCCCTGCGCAATGCTTCAATACGTAAGTTTATATCTATACCACTGTCTTTTGGTAAAGGATCACGTTCCTCTAAAATAGCAGCAATGTCGGTAGCTAAAGCAATGGCATTATCTGTTTTGGCTTTTAAAAGCATGTGCGCTATACGTGGGTGGCAAGGCAACTGGTGAATGGCTTTACCATGCTCAGTAATACGTTTATTTGCGTCTATGGCATTCAGATTGGTTAATACATCAAAAGCTTGTGCAACGGCTGCTTTGGGTGGTGGTGTTAACCAGGTTAATTGTTCAATATTGGCAATACCCCATTTGCTCATATCCAATACCAGGGCGGCTAAATCGGCTTCCATTATTTCGGGTGTGCGGTGTTCAGCCAAACGCTGGTGTGTGGCGTTGGTCCACATACGGTAACAAACGCCTGCACTTAAACGCCCTGCACGCCCTGCGCGTTGGTCGGCTGAGTCTTTGGTAATGCTTACTGTTTCCAAACGCGATAAACCTGACTTAGGGTCGAAACGCGATGTGCGGGCAAAGCCTGTATCTATTACTATTTTAATACCTTCAATGGTTAAACTGGTTTCGGCTATGGAGGTAGCCAATACTACTTTACGTTTACCTGTTTTGTTAGGCATAATAGCTGCGTATTGTTCGCGTTGTGGTAATTGTCCGTATAAGGGATGAATAGCAAAATCAGTGAGTTTGTTTTTTAACAACTCGGCACATTTTCTTATCTCGCCTTCGCCCGGTAAAAATACCAATACATCGCCCGGGTTTTCTTTAACCGCTTTTATTACTGCCTGCGATGTTGTTTCGGGCAGCAAAAATGGGTCTTGCTCGCCTGTATAATGTATAGCCACCGGGTATTGTTTGCCCTCGCTTACGGCTACAGGGCAGTTTAACAAAGCTGTTAGCTGTGGCATATTTAAGGTTGCCGACATAATCATAATACGCAAATCGGGCCTTAATATTTGTTGTGCTTCGCGGCATAAAGCCAAAGCTACATCTGCAAATAAACTGCGTTCATGAAACTCATCAAATATAACCAGCCCCACATTTTCCAAAGCATTATCAGTATGCAACATGCGGGTTAAAATACCTTCGGTTACTACTTCTATTTTGGTGTTTGGGCCTATTCTGTTTTCAAACCGAATGCGGTAACCTATGGTTTGCCCTACTTCTTCTTCCAATAGTTCAGACATACGCATGGCAATACTGCGCGCAGCTAAACGCCTTGGCTCCAGCATTATTATTTTTTTACCGCTGAGCCATGTTTCTTCCAGTAAGGTTAAAGGTAATAAGGTACTTTTTCCTGCTCCCGGAGGGGCATTTACGATGAGGGTATTGTTATTGGTTAAATGTGTTTTTACCTCAGTAATAAT
The DNA here is from genome assembly GCA_040388375.1 of Bacteroidota bacterium. Classification (NCBI taxonomy): domain Bacteria; kingdom Pseudomonadati; phylum Bacteroidota; species Bacteroidota bacterium. The sequence continues at coordinate 24,118 of JAZKBU010000007.1, forward strand.
ATCGGCAACGGGTAAATTATATTGGTATGGATTAAATGACAAGCGTGGTATGTAATTAGGGCTGCAAGTTTAGCAAAAATTGATGAATAAGGCAGGCTTGTTTTGCAGGTATAAAAACACAAAATACCTTGGCTTTACAAGCAAGGTCTTTTAATATATAATACATTTTTAGCAAGGTTTATTTGCTCAACCAGTTTTTAAAATCGGCAGAGCGGTCAATACTTACTATTAACTCCTCGGTACTGGCAGGGGTGGTTTCTATTTTTATACGCCCTTTGGTATAAGCAGTCATTTGTTTAATAGCCTGAATTTTTATAATAAACTGTCGGTTTATACGGAAAAAATATTCAGGGTCTAACATCGTTTCCAGTTTATCTAAAGTATAATCAATCAGGTGGGTAGATTCATCGTTGAGTATTACTTTAACATAACGTCCCTCTGATTGAAAGTAAGCAATATCATCTATACCAATAGAGCGTATTTTACTGCCTGATGTAACCATAAAACGTTTCTGAAAAGTGTCCTGATTTTTCATTTCATGTAGTAGCTTATCCAATACTTCTTTCGATACAACTTTTGTATCGTGGTACTTATCCAGTGCATTTTTAAGCTCACTTTTATCAAAGGGTTTCAACAAATAATCAATGCTGTTTAGCTTAAAAGCTTTCAGGGCATAGTGGTCGTAAGCGGTAGTAAAAATAATAGGTGCTTTTACCACTACGCTGTCAAAAATACTAAAGCTTATATTGTCTGATAAATAAATGTCAAGGAAAACAATATCGGGTGCCAGGTTATTTTTAAACCAGCTAATGGCTTTGCTTGCTGATGGAATAACCGCCAATACTTCTATGCTGCTATCTATTTCCTGCAATAGCTTTTGTAAATAGTCAGCCGCTATTTGTTCGTCTTCAATAATCAATACTTTCATATAGTGTGGGCTTGTATCAATGGAATAATGACTATGTATTTATTATCGCGGGTTTCAAAACGGGGCGTTTCGTTGTGCAAAATAGCAAATCGGGCCATAATATTTTTTATACCAACGCCCATGCTGTTTGTTTTGTGCGTACGTATTTGCAGGTTGTTTTCTATAATCAGGTAATGCTGTTGGGTGTATATATTTATTTGTAGAGGATGCTCTTCTTCTATGGTATTGTGTTTAAGCGCATTTTCTATCAACATTTGTAAACAAAAGGGCGGAATAAATAGCGCCATACTTTCTGCCGCTATGTTTTTATGCAATAACAAATTATTGCCAAAACGTATTTTTTGCAAATACATATAATCATCTACCAAGTTTAGCTCCTCTTGTAAGGGTATCAGCGAGTCGCCTTTTTGTGAGAGTATGTTGCGGTAAAATTTAGAGAATACGGTTACAAATTCGGCAGCCTTTTTTACATCGGTTTGTATAAGCGAGCTTAAAGCATTTAAGCTGTTGAATAAAAAGTGTGGACTAATCTGGCTGCGTAGTATTTCGTATTGTGCCATTATGTTTTCGGTTTGTAAGCCTACATTTTCGGTGGTTAGGGTTTGGTTGGTTTTCTTTTTTAACCGGGTATTTCTATACAGTAAAAACACCAGTAAAAACATAGCCCCAAGCAATATTATAAATATGGTTTTTTGCAATAAGGCTTTGCTCAGTTCGCTTTCCTTTAACTCGTTGGCGGTTTGTAGCAAAGCCAGCTCTTTGTTTTTACGTTCTACGTTAAACTTGGTTTCTGTTTCGGCCAGTTGGGCTACATGCGACTGGTTAATTAACGAATCGTTTAAGGCTATAAACCTGTTTTGCCACGCGTAAGCTTCGGCCGGCTTATGGGTTTGAAAACACAGCTCCCCCATATTGCGGTAGTAGTTGGAAACTACCGAGCGTGCGCCTATTTGTAAGGCCAATTGGTAGCCGCTGTCCAGGTAGTGTTTGGCTTCCTTATAATTACCTGTGCCTATTAAAACACTGGCCAGTGTGGTGGCGGTGCTGGCACAGCTTAGTTTGTTATTGGATTTTTTCTGGTATGCAATGGCCTGTTTTAAATAGTCAATGGCTTTGTCGTTTATGCGTAACTCCGCATAGGCTATACCTATACTGCAGTATAATACAGATTGATTAACAAAAGTGCTGTCCTTGTGGGCAGAAGGAAGCGCTTTTAAATACAAGGCAATGGCTTCTTTGTATTTTCCTTCCGAGGTATAAATATTGCCTATATTATTGGCTATGGATACATATTTTTTATAATCGCTGGCTTCTAGTTTCGATAGTGCTTGTAGGTAAAAACCCAATGCTTTCTTTTTGTTGTTTAAATAAAAATAGTCGTTGCCAATATTAACCAGGGCAGATATATATCCTTTTTCATATTGAAGCGAATCGTACAGGCGCAAAGCATGTAAATGCAAATCAACGGCCTCGTTGTATAAACCTTCTGTGCGCAGCATATTGGCGTTTAAATCCATGGCCATAGCCAAACCCGGAGCGTAATGTATTTGGGTGCTTAGTGTAGTTATTTCGTGTGTTAAAACTTTACCCGCTTCTCTGTCAGATAAAACAACGCCAAAGGCCAAATCGCGCAGCGCTTTTACCTTGTTGCTGTCGTTAGGCATGTGCTTAATAGCCTTTTGCAGGCTATCTATATTGTGGTTTTGCGCATGTATGGGGTTGCTAAAACAGACCCAAACAATGGTTAGTATCCATAAGGCTTTAAACATATGGCAACTTAAATATTTCAGCGCTAAAAAAGTATTATGCTGTGCTGAAAGTGTCATTTATTGACATGAAGGAGCAGTATACTATTTTAAAAATGACACATTTAAACGGTATGAAAAAGGGCTTAGTAGTTTACGAGTTAATAAGAGATGGGTTGATTGGCTGCCTACTTAAAACCCGGACAGTATGAAAAAAATGTTTTTGGTACATTCCTGAAACTGGGACTATATAAAAAATATATTTTTATTACGTTCCTCAAATTCGGAATGTATATAAAATAAATTTTTACTACGTTCCTGAAACTAGGACTGTATATAAAATATATTTTTATTATGTTCCTGAAACTCGGAATATATATAAAATAAATTTTTACTACGTTCCTGAAATGAGGAATGCATATAAAATAAATTTTTATTATGTTCCTGAAATGAGGACTGTATATAAAATAAATTTTTACTATGTTCCTAAAACTAGGACTATGTGTAAAATAAATTTTTAGTACTTATTTATAACTAACATATCATATAAAAAGCAGAAATACCTTCAGCGTGCGTACAGAAGTATTTTGCCCTTATTGTGTCTTCAGACCAATAAGTAGCCTGGCATTTTTGGATACTATTTTGCTCATGCAAAAAGTATTGAAGCAAGAAAAGGGAAGAATATTAATTGCATGCGGGGACGCCTGCAATGGCGTAATTACAATCCGTAAAGTGCTTCGTTAACTATATGAACTGTAAGATATAAAAATGTAATCCTACCTATATACCAATATTTATATTTTTTCGTTTTACATATTAGTTTTAAAAAAAAGAGTGTTTTTCCTACTAAAAAAGGGTATTTATACTATTGGATAGTAATAAATACATATTTACTATTGCAGTCAATATATATATAAGTAATATAACAAATATAGATAAAAAGCCCATAGGTGCGCTAACACCTACAGGCCATGTAAATAAATAAAACGTTGTCCTATGCTGATAAAACTACATCCTATTTAGCTACGAAAGTAGCCAAATAACAAAACATAGCAATACTGATTTGCTGATACACTAAAAATGCCATAACCCCAAGGCTAGCTTTAAATAGTGAGGTAAATAACAAACTATTAAACAAACAATAATGAAACGAATAATAATTATAATGACTACTCTTGTACTTGTTGCCTGTAGTCGTGAAAAACAACAGGAAAGTGCTTTACCCTTTAAAAAAGCTATTCCTAATCTTACCTCGACAAATACAAAAAAAGACCCTAAACCTACTTCTGGTAAAAATGCAAAAATGATAAAAACCAATAAATGTGATGCAACAGTGACTACAAACTGTACACTGATGAATAAAGGCACACGGGAAGCTCCCAGAAAGTATGATGAGTTGGTGGATATGCTTAAACTGGCGCCTGCAAATGGTAATCATTATGTGAGCGATTTATTTAACTCAAGTGATTTTGAAGAAATTTCGGAACAACTTGACTCCATAGATTTGGTTAAATTGCAAAGTGATACTTACTATTTAAATATTAATTATGAAGCTGACGATGTAGTAGTTTTTATGGCAGGACCTACTAACCCAGTTAGTACGGAGAATATGGACTTTGGATTTCAATTACCTAAATAATACACTTACATGTTATCAATTAAAAATATAGCTTTTGTATTCCTGGCAATTTGTTTTTTTACAAGTTGCCGGGAAAAGGTAAATGGAAATACTTACAATGCTGACGAGTTCATTACGGACTCTTTTACCATAAACATTAACGATTTTAACAGCGTTTGCCAGTTTATCAATTTTACCAATGCCCAAACTATTAACTCATTTGACCCGGTAAAAAATGAAATTGAAACCTATCAATTAAAGGGTAATACCTTTGTGCTTGATAGTACTCAAAACATACGGGTGAATCAGCGGGTGGATTTTTACTTTTTTACGCCTTTGCAAGGCAAATACTATTTAACGGATGCGGAGAACAATTGGACCATTGTAGACGCTGCTACTAAACAATCGCAGTTTTATAAACGAACCGCTACTATTCCGTTTATTGAACAAGAGTATCGCTTGGGTTATAACAGACAAACTCCCCTTATTAAACAGGGTAATGTATTATACTGCCAATATACAAGCCCTGCCGGGACAGCCCAAATAGATGAACATATTATGGCTTCGTTTACGCCTCAAAATGGTGTTATTGATAACATCAGTAATTATTTGGATAAGCCTAAGGCTTTATATAATTATGTAGAAAGACTGCATATGTATTGCGTAAAGGATAGTATTGTATCACTTCTGTTTCCTTGTTTTGATACGCTGTATAGGTTAAACATAACCACAGGTATGGTTACCAAGAAGGTACTCCAAAACAAAAACTTTTGTTTACCTGTACAAACGCAATTAAATGTTGATGATCCCAATTATTTTAGTGCTTTGAGTAAATATACTTATGCTAATTTCAGGTACTACGGTATTCAATACAACCCTGCTACCGGGCATTACGTAGCCTATTATAAATTACCTGTAAAACATGTAAAGGATAGAAATATAGTTGATACAGACCAACCGCTACAAGCCATTGTAATGGATAGTGATTATAATATTCTTAACTATGTATTGTTTAAACCTGTTTATGATGACCCTTTTTGTTTTGCAGTGCATCCCACAAAAGGTATAGCCATTCCTTTACTTAAAGAGCCTAAAACCAATGCTAAGAATTTTTATTATTTTAATTTTTAGTTGCTTGCTTGGGTGTAAACAAGTCAACTACACTACCAATAAGGAGTTTTTTAGCTATGCGGCTATGTGGGGTATAAAACCGGAAACGGATACGCAATTGTATGCGCTTTTTCCGGCTAACCAATGTACCAAATGTTTTACGATACACAATACCAACCCAGCTTTAACCCATCAAGTTACCATTATACATGCTTTGAATAAGGAAATGTTTAGTGGTTTTCAATCTATGTATTACGACAGTACAAATACGCTGCAAACCCTGCAACTGGTTAATTATGCCAATACTTTTGTAGTGGTTAAAAACAAAAACATAGTAGCCATTAGCCCTATTACCGACTTTTTCCCCCAAGCGGATAGTTTACTGGCAGTATACCCGTAATAGCGTACCATAATCAGTTAATTTAAATAAACACCAAGTATAAAAAATAGATTTCTCCTTTATTAACAACCCAATAATAAATACCCAAAGTTTGTAAATGGTATTAAAATAAATATTTTTGGCTTTACTAAAACTAAAAATTTATTTATGGAACAAACACCTACAACTGAAACAAAAAATTACCAACTTGATTATCACGGCAGAGGCAGTGAGTTATTTGGGGTACTTATTATTAATTGGCTGCTTACCTTAGTAAGCTTGGGTTTATATTACCCTTGGGCCAAAGCCAAACAACTCAACTATTTATTTGGAGCTACCTCTTTAAATAATGATAGGTTTGCTTTCCACGGCACCGGACAAGAAATGTTTAAAGGCTTTATTAAAGCCATAATACTGTTTGCTATTATTTATGGTATTTTTTTCCTGTTTATTTATTTGCAAATGCCTGTTATAGGTGCATTGCTAATGTATATAGGCTTTTTGGCTTTAATTCCATTGGCTATACATGGTTCGTACCGTTACCGCATGTCAAGAACCTCATGGAGAGGCATTCGTTTTGGCTACCGTGGCGATAGAGATAAACTAATAGCGCTATTTGTAAAAGGTATATTATTAACCATCGTAACTTTTGGTATTTACGGGGCTTGGTTTGCTGTTAATTTAAGAAGGTATGTATTGAGTAATGTACGTTTTGGCAATATTAGTTTCCGCTACGAGGCCGATGGTAGTGATTACTTTTGGTTGGTATTTAAAGGTTATATATTGTCAATTTTAACCTTAGGTATTTATAGTTTTTGGTGGATGAAAGAAATGTTTGCCTTTTTTGTAGATAACCTAAGCATGTATAAAGATGGCGAAAGAATAAACTTACATTCAAAAGCAACCGGAGGTGGTTTTTTTGCTTTAATGGTGGTTAATTTTTTAATTATAGTATTTACCTTAGGCTTGGGTTATGCTTGGGTAGTAACCCGCACCATGCAATTTATGGCCGAAAATATAGTAGTAGAAGGCGATATAGACTTAGACACCATTAGTCAAACCGAAGAAGAATTTACTGATGCTACAGGCGAAGATGTAAGTGACTTTTTAAACCTTGACATTACGTTATAATGTATAGAACCACGGCTATCTATTTTGATGGAAACTCGTCTACTGCGCAAACCATAGATTTGTTGCTTGATACGCAAAATGCTTTATTGGTTTTTGCTTCGGACACTTTAAGTATACAAAAATGGCCTGTAGAAGATATTATCCTAAACCATGTAAGCGGATTGCATACCATACAATATGGCAGCAGCCCTATACAAACCATTAAAATAGAAGACCAGGCATTTATACACCAGTTAAACCAATATAGAAAAGCAATAGGTAAGGACAGTTGGTATCAGGGTTTGCTTAATTTAGGTTTTATAGCCCATATATCTATAGCCCTTGCCCTGTTTGCACTTTTAGTAGTTAGTTATATATGGGTATTGCCGGCCGTGGCCGAACATGCAGTAGTATTAGTACCCGAAAGTTACGATATAACAGTAGGTGAGGAGTTTTACGAGCAGTTTATGGAGTACAACGAAATAGATTCATTCCGAACCGAAAGCCTTAATCAGTTTGCTAAAAAGCTGCAATTGCATAACCAAAAGCCGCTTCAATTTACGGTAGTAAAATCGGAAACCGTAAATGCTTTTGCTTTACCCGATGGACACATAGTAGTATTTACGGGTTTAATAGAGCTAATGGATAATTACGATGAGCTAGTAGCCCTCATAGGCCACGAAGCTACTCATGTAAATGAAAGGCACTCCGTAAAAATGCTTTGTCGTAATGTATCAGGTTATTTAATCGTATCGGCCATATTGAGTGATGCCAATGGTATTATGGCTACCCTTGCCGATAATGCCAATGGTTTATATTCCTTATCCTTTTCGCGAGGTTTTGAGCGCGAAGCCGACTTAAAAGGATTTGATATTATGGAAAGCAACCGCGTAAACCCATATGGCATGACCCATTTGTTTGATAAGCTGGTAACTGGTAACGATACCACTATAATAGTTCCTGAATTTTTAAGTTCACACCCTGTTACCAAAGATAGAATGAGCTATATGCACAAAACCATTGAGAGTCGCCCGTACAGCTACAAAAGTAATTTACTACTTAAAAAATTGTTTGACGATATTAAACGGGGCGAGGCTATTCCTATAAAATAAAGCTTCCCATAAAAAAGCGCAAAGGCCAAGCCTTTGCGCTTTTTTTATAACCATTCCGTAAGTATTAAGTAGTTGTAATGGCATACGTTATTAGTATTATAAAATACTAAAACACAAAATAAATACTGACAATCAACAGGATGAAGGATATATAATTTTTATCAATACCCGTAAGCACCTCCCATACACATAAGCAACTATAATTGCGCCCAATTTTTTAAGTATGAAATATAAAATATTGGGGGGAATATTGGCTGTTTTCAGTTTAATAAACGGAGCCACAGCACAGCAAGACAGTAACCAATTAAATACGGTAGTAATACAAGAAAACCGATTACAGATTAAAGAATTGCCCAACAGCCATGTGCTCTTAAAAATGGAGTTGGCACTATTACAATCACATAAAAGCGTAGCCGACCTGTTAAGTAACGTAAATGGAGTAGATATACGCCAAAGGGGTCCTGCGGGTATACAGTCCGATGTATCTATAAGAGGTGGTTCCTTTGACCAAACACAAATTTTATTGAATGGCTTAAAAATGAACGACCCACAAACGGGTCATCATAACATGAATTTGCCATTGCCCGAAGAAGCCATTAAAGAAATAATAGTAGCCAAAAACTCAGCCGCCCGTAAATATGGTTTAAATGCTTACAGTGGTTATGTAAACATACTAACACAAGTACCTAAAAACAATATGGTGTATGCAGGTGTTATGGGAGGAGAATATGGTTTGTTTGCTGCTCAGCTTGGGGCCGCTTGGCACATAAAAAACTGGGCGCAGCATATAGCGGTTAAACAATCAACCAGCGATGGGTATACCACCAATACCGATTTTAAAACCAAAGAAATATTTTACCAATCAAGCATTCATACATCCAAAAACCAATTGGATATTTTTGGTGGTTATGCCGAGCGTGCCTTTGGTGCAAGAGGTTTTTATGTAGCAAAATCAACCGAGTTTGAAACAACCAAAAGTACTTTTATAGGTATAAAAGATAAATTTAAAATAAACAATTGGCATATACTTACACAAGCCTATTGGCGCAATAATGGCGACCAATATATTTACCTGAGAAACAATCCCAGCATCTACGAAAACCAACATTATACCAATACCATGGGTTTAGAGTTACATGCTACGCATTATAATAAATTAGGGCAAACGGGTATTGGTATTGATATAAGAAACGAAAGTATTAGGAGTTATAATTTTTCGTCAGGTAAAAGAAATGAACAGTTGGGCATAAGAGATAGAAATATACAAGGACTTTTTGTAGAGCATGCGTTTAGCTTATTAAACAAAAAACTATTCATTACGCCAGGGGTGTATGTTAATTTATTAAACAATAACCAACTGGATTTTTTCCCCGGGTTTGATGCACAATACAAAGCCACCACGCAAATAACTTTATTTGCCACGCTCGATAATGCTTTGCGCTTACCTACGTATACCGATTTGTATTACAAAGGGCCTGCTAACATAGGTAACAGTGCACTGACGCCAGAAAAATCAATCAATTCAGAAATAGGAATACAATATAAAAAACAAGCCATTAGCATAGCTGCATCGTATTTTAATAGGTACTCCAACAATACCATTGATTGGGCTAAAATGGCCGATTCGCTAAAATGGCAACCTTTAAATGTAAACCACTTACAAACCGATGGTATGGAGTTTTCGTTTGCTTATTTTACCAAAGGCATTTTAAACAAATTGTCTGTTGACTATACTTATATAGATATGAAACTTTTGCAAAGCGAAAATTATAAAAGCTATTATGCACTCACCAACTTAAAACACCAACTGATTATAAAAGCAGCTATTAAATTACCCAAAAGTATCATGCTTACTTTATCGGGCAGGCACATAGAAAGAGTAAGTTTGGTTGATTACCAATTGTTAGACGCCAGATTGAGTTGGCAATACAAAGGCTTATTCACTTACATTGATATGAGCAATATATTGAACAAACAATATACAGAGGCAGGTTATGTACAAATGCCAGGAAGATGGTTCAGTGCTGGCATACAATATAAACTGGTGGGTAAATAAGGTGACGTTTTGTTACCTTTTTCCCTTTTCAAAATTTGCAAGTAATCAGCGTAGTTTAAATACTATAGAAAGTTAATCATAAAAATAATGCCATATTTCATTTAATTTATTTAATTGCACGCTACAAAACAAAACAACTATGGGAGAATTTTTAACGCATTATGGCTGGATTATTATATTGGTCATCTGTTTATTACTGTACAAAATTATATTGAGGTTTTTATTCGGAATGGTAATAGTTCCCGAAGATAAAATAGGTTTAGTAACCAAAAAATTTGTACTGTTTGGTACTGATAAGGAATTACCTGATGGACGCATTATTGCTACCAAAGGCGAAGCAGGTTTCCAGGCAAAAACATTGGCTCCCGGTCTATACTTCTGGATGTGGGTTTGGCAGTATGATGTAACCATGGAAAGCTTTATGATAATACCGGAAGGAAAAATAGGTTTGGTATTGGCAAAAGATGGTGCAGAGATTCCAACAGGTAATATATTAGGTAAACGTGCAGAGTGCGATAATTTTCAGGATGCAGAAAAGTTTTTAAACAATGGCGGACAACGTGGTCGCCAAACGGTTTATATAACGGCCGGTTCGTACCGTATCAATACCATGTTGTTTCAGGTATCCATAACCGATATGATACGCATACAGGAAAGCATGGTGGGTATAGTAACCACTTTAGATGGTATGCCTATAGATGCAGGACAAATAGCAGGTAAGCTGGTGGACGGACATAATAATTTCCAGGACTTTGATACCTTCCTTAAAAATGGTGGTAACAGAGGTTTACAACCACAGGTTATTTTAGCAGGTTCGTATAACTTAAATCCTTGGGCAGTGCAAATGGAAGAAATTCCGATGACGGAAATACCTATTGGTTATGTGGGCGTTGTTATATCGTACATAGGGCAAGAGGGAAGCGATTTAACAGGCTCAGAGTTTAAACATGGTAATATAGTAGAAAAAGGATTTAAAGGCGTTTGGCTAGAGCCGCTTGGTCCGGGTAAATACCCTATTAACAAATATATTATGAAAGTAGAGTTGGTACCAACTACCAACCTTGTTTTAAACTGGGCTGCAGCCCGAAGCGAAGCCCATAATTTAGATAAAAACTTATCGACCATTACCGTACGCTCTAAAGACGGATTTCCGTTTAACTTAGATGTGGCGCAAATTATACATGTACCTACTACGGAAGCACCAAAAGTGATTGCCCGTTTTGGTAATATGGTTAATTTAGTATCGCAGGTATTAGAGCCAACTATTGGTAACTATTTTAGAAACTCGGCACAGGATAGCGATGTAATTGCTTTTTTAAGCACCCGTAAAGAGCGTCAGGAATCAGCCAAAGGACATATTAAAAAAGTATTGGATGAGTATAACGTAAATGCTGTTGATACTTTAATTGGCGATATAGTACCACCAGAATCGTTAATGAAAACATTAACCGACAGGAAGCTGGCAGAAGAGCAAAAGATAACTTACAATACACAAAAGCAGGCACAGGAAACTCGCCAAGGAATGGAGAAAGAAACTGCCATTGCCGATATGCAGAAAGATATAGTAAAAGCACAACAAAGTGTAGAGATAGCCGAACGTACAGCTAACGCAACGGTTAAAAAATCGGAGGGAGATGCTGCCAGTGTAAGGTTAGCCGTAAGTGCGGAAGCAGAGGCTACCAAGCTGCGTGCGCAAGCCGAATCAGAATCTATTAAGCTAAAAGCATCGGCACAGGCAGAGCAAATAGTTTTAACTGGTAATGCCGAAGCAGGTAAAATTTTAGCCATTGGTAAGTCAACAGCCGAAGCCTATGAGTTAGCCGTAAAAGCATTGGGTGGCGAAAACTTTACCCGTTATAAAATTACCGAAGAGTTATCGAAAGGCAATATCAAACTAATACCGGATGTATTAATTGGAGGTAACAACGGTGGCGGCAATGCCATGGAAGGTTTATTGGGATTAAAGCTCATGGAAATGATGAACCCTGATAAGAAAGAAAATCCTGTTACTATTGAAAAGAAAGACGAAGCGTAAGTAAATAACCTATACTAAAAAAGCCCAACTGCATTGCAGTCGGGCTTTTTTAGTATAGGTTATTTTGTTTGTATTAACGTCTCCGTTTTACAAAGGTTAGCTTTTTTGCTTTAGGAGCAGGTTTCAGGCTTATTTCCTTTTCAGCCAAAGCTACATCGTAATCAATCCAGATAATGTTTAAATGGTAGTTGTCATATAGCACAATAACACGGTGTGTAATGTCTTTATCCTGTATATATTCTATAGCAGCAATGGTATATTTTCTGCCACCCATAGAGCAAGGCAATCTTTTACCATCAAGACTTGGCGTATTGAAAAATACTTTGGTAAAGCCTTCGCCCGTAATGGAGTCGTAAGCCGTTTTATCGTAAGCCGCAGTGCGGCTATACAATTCTATACCTACATATTCAGGTTTGTTTTTTACACAGGCGTTTATATGCAATTGCTGACCAACAGTAAAGGGCACTTTGTTTTTTTGCTGCGCAAACAAAGCAACACTGCTCAACACATACAGGATAATGAATAACTTTTTCATATTATTTTATGCTTTAACAACCAATACCGGAATATTTACCAAATGCCTTACATCGTCAACAGTTGAGCCAAAAATTAAATCGCTTATACCAGCATGTCCGTGTGCACCCATTACCAACACATCCATATTGTTTTCATTTACAATTTGTGCAATACTTTTAGCCCTGTTGCCGTAGCCTAACTGTATATCAGCGGTAATACCCAATTCTTTTAAGTTGTTTTGGTAAGCTTCCAAATTAGCTTGGTCTGATAGGGTTTCCGTATCCAATGCATCTTTACCCAAGCGTTTAGCCATAGCCGATTCTACCACATGTATCAATAAATAATCCATATCCTTTCCGCCCAAAGTAATAGCGTGGTTTATGGTAGCCTGGTCCTGTTTACTGAAATCAACTGAAATGGCAATTTTTTTGTATTGAACAGGTTCAATGTATTCCAACTGCACCGCATTGCCGTGAGGGACTAATCGTTTTTGTGTATTGAGTTTTACAAACAACGGATTGAAAGTAATGTATAATAAAAGCCCCAATGCAAATAAGCAGGTAGCCAATACCAATAGTTTTACTATAATATAATCACCACCCAATACATCAAATAGTTTTATAATTTCTTCAATAACCAGTTTTATATTTAAGCTTACAATAATAATGGCCGTAATCCATGCAGCTATTTTTACCCAATTATTAATAGCAAAAGAGCCCATTAGTTTTTTACTGCTGGTAAAGTGAATAAGCGGAATAACTGCAAAACCAAGTTGTAAGCTTAACACCACCTGGCTAAGTACCAACAGGCTGCCTAATTTATCGTTACCAAAAAATAAAATGGTTGCTACTGCGGGTATAATAGCTATTAAACGGGTTATCAACCTGCGTAATAAAGGGCTGATACGTAAGTTTAAATAACCCTCCATAATAATTTGTCCGGCCAGTGTGCCCGTAATGGTAGAGCTTTGCCCTGCACAAATTAAAGCAATGGCAAACAGGGCAGGAGCCAGATTGCCAAATAAACTTTTCAGTAAAATATGTGCATCCTGTATACTTGAAACCTCATGATGCCCCAGCTTAAAAAAGGCAGTAGCGGCTAAAATTAATATAGCAGCATTTACAAAAAAGGCCATGTTTAAAGCAATGAACGAATCAATAAAATTAAACTTAATGGCTTTGCGAATACCCTCATCGTTTTTTTCAATTTTACGCGATTGAACCAATGCCGAATGCAGGTACAAATTATGGGGCATAACGGTAGCACCAATAATACCAATGGCTATGTACAAGGCATTGCCATCTAGGTTGGTAGGTATAAAACCTTTGCTTACTTCTATATAGTCAGGATCAACAATAAACAACTCTGTTAAAAACGAAAGCCCAATAATACTAACCAGCGAAACAATAAATATCTCAAGCTTGCGTACTCCTTTATTAATTAAAAGCAATAATAAAAAAGTATCAAGCACCGTAATTAAAACACCATATATTAAAGGCAAACCAAACAGTAAATTTAAACCGATTGCCATCCCTATTATCTCCGCTAAATCGCAAGCGGCAATGGCTATTTCGGCAAATACATACAAAGAAACATTGGTCCATTTTGGGTACTGTTGTCTGCTGGCTTGGGCTAAATCCCAGCCTTTTACTATGCCTAACCGAGCGGCTAAACCCTGTAAGAGCAAAGCCATTAAATTACTCATTAACAATACCCAAATGAGTTGGTAACCAAACTGGCTTCCTCCGGCTATATCAGTAGCCCAATTACCCGGGTCCATATAACCAACACTTACCAAATAAGCAGGCCCTATAAACGCCAAAAGCGTACGCCACCAGTTTTTCTGAACAGGTATATTTACGCTTTCGTGTATTTCGCTTAATGATTTATCAGAGTGCTTATCCATAGATATAATTAGTTTCGCAAAACTAGTAAGTTAGACGCATCTAACAAATAAATATTCTTATTTTGTTGTTAAAACTTTTTTTGAGGTATAATTGTAAATAATATGATGATTAAGAAATTTTTGAGCTACATACTGTTTTGGAAAAAAACGCCCGAAACAGACAATACGTCAAACTTTAGCCTGAAGGTTATGCATGGAATTAACAAAATTTCCATTTTAATGTTCTTATTGGCAGTTATAGTGCTTATAGTACGCTATTTGTTTGCTTAGGCTTATAAATTAAACAATAAAAATTATGTTACCTTATCTAATATTAGTATTACTACCCATTGCTGCCAGCTATTTTATAGGATGGCGCTTTAAAGCAAAAGCAAAACAATATGCCGAAAGTTTTTTACAAAACGGACTAACAGGCGCACAAATTGCTGAGCGTATGTTACACGACCATGGCATATATGATGTAAAAGTTCTTTCAGTAGAAGGACAGTTAACTGACCATTATAACCCGGCTAATAAAACAGTAAATTTAAGCCAGGTAGTATACCATAGTAACAGCGTTTTAGCTGCTGCGGTTGCTGCGCATGAGTGTGGTCACGCAGTGCAACATGCCAAAGCTTACAGTTGGTTAATGCTTAGAAGCAAAGTAGTACCCGTAGTAAGTATTACCAGTCAGTTTATACCCTTTGTATTAATGGGAGGTGTATTAATGATTAATATATTCCCGCAATTGTTACTGTTAGGCATAGTTATTTTTGCCTTAAGTACCTTGTTTAGCATTATAACTTTACCCGTAGAGTTTGATGCCAGCAAAAGAGCTTTAGCCTGGTTAAATACAAAAGGTTATGTAGTAGGCAGAGAAGCAAACGAAGCTAAAACAGCTTTAAACTGGGCAGCTTCTACTTATGTAATGAATGCTATTGCATCAATTGGTACCCTTATGTATTACGTACTTTTGTTTACAGGCAGAAGAGACTAAAATAGTTAACAATAGGTTTTAAAAAGTTGTGGTTTAGCAGTAAGCCACAACTTTTTTGTTTATACACTTTTGTTGCTTACCATATCCTAAACTTTATATTTACCGCATGAAACAAAAGGCTTTACTCATTATTATTAGTTGTCTGCTTTGGCTTGGTACTTGGGCACAAGTGAGCAATACGGGTATGGTAGATCAAATGGACAGTGCTGAAAATGGTAAACTAAGTATTTCTGGTTACGTTGATATTTATTATGGATTCGATTTAAATCAACCAAAAACATCTGACCGTGATTATGCTGTTTCTTCTCCCAGGCATAATGAGTTTAACATTAACCTTACCTATATTGATTTAAAATACCGTAACGATAAAGTAAGAGCCAGATTAATACCTGGTTTTGGTACCTATGTAAATAGCAACTATGCCAACGAAAAGGGCTCGTTAAAAAATATTATAGAAGCCAATGTAGGCATAAAGCTATTTAAGGCTAAAGATATTTGGGTAGATGTTGGGGTAATAGGTTCTCCTTATACCAATGAGTCTGCTGTTTCTAAAGATCATTTTATGTACACACGCTCTTTCGCACCCGAGTATGTGCCTTATTATCTATCGGGAGCAAAGCTAACCCTTCCGTTAAGTAAGAAAGTAAATGCCTATTTATATTTACTCAATGGTTGGCAACAAATTTCTGATGTAAACAATCCATTATCAATAGGTACACAAATAGAATATAGGCCAACCAATAAAATACTTTTGAATTGGGATACTTATTTAGGTGATGAAGAGTCGAAAGTAACCCCACATTTTGGGAATAGATACTTTACAGATATATATGCTATTTACAATCCTGACGGGCAATTTTCATTTACCAGTTGCGTATATATTGGTTGGCAGCAAGTAAAAGACACCGTGGCTAATAAAACAAATTTCAATCAGTGGTGGCAAGCCAATTTTATAGGAAAATATAAAATAAATAAAAACACCTTTATAGCAGGGAGAGTGGAGTATTTTGAAGATAACCATGAAGTAATGATAAAACCGGTAACAGGTATTAATGGCTTTAGTACATATAGCAGTGGTTTATGTTTAACAACTAAAGTGAGTAATAATGCTTTATTTAGAATAGAAGGCCGCAATTATTATAGCAACAAAGAAGTATATATAGATACTGACGGTAATAAAGCAAATAGTAGTAATTTATTAATTACCAATATTACAGTTTGGTTTTAAAACTTAGCCTTACATTATCAATAACATGATTTCTTCAGTAAAATGAGATAACAACAACATTTATAAACTTTCTAAACCAAATGACTATTCCAATAATTATTACTATTTGTATACTCCTTATTTTAGCTTATATCTTTGATGTTAGTTCATCAAAAACAAAAATACCATCCGTTATTTTATTGCTGCTTTTAGGCTGGGTAGTAAAACAAATTGTAGTGTTATTTCAATTATCCATTCCCGACCTTACATCCATATTACCCATTTTAGGTACTGTTGGTTTAATTTTAATTGTATTAGAAGGTTCGTTAGAGCTGGAGTTTAATAAATCAAAACTTCCTATCGTTATACAATCATCAATTATTGCATTGTTACCTATGTTATTGTTAAGCTTTGGTTTAGCCTGGGCTTTTCATTATGTTGGCCATACCGGCTTTAAAAATGGTTTAGCCAATGCTATACCTTTTGCCATAGTGAGTAGTGCCATTGCCATACCCAGCGCTAAAAACTTAATAGCCCGCAACAAAGAATTTGTGACTTACGAAAGTAGTTTGTCAGATATTTTTGGTGTTATACTTTTTAACTTTATTACTTTAAACGACAATATAGGCACCAAATCTATTGGTATATTTTTGATAGAATTACTCATTATTTTAGTCGTTACATTTATTGCTACCTTGGGCTTGGCTTATTTGTTAAGCAAAATAAAACACCATGTAAAATTTGCCCCCATCATCTTAATCATTATTTTGATTTATGCCATTTCAAAAGTGTACCATTTACCGGCTTTAATTTTTATTTTATTGTTTGGCTTATTTCTGGGTAATTTAGACGAGTTGAAACAGTTTAAGTTTATCCAAAAACTAAAACCCAATATACTCAATCAGGAAGTACATAAGTTTAAAGAGTTAACTACCGAAATAGCCTTTTTAATTCGTGCCTTATTTTTTCTGCTTTTTGGTTACCTCATAGAAACAGCCGAACTGTTAAATTCAGAAACCATTTTATGGGCATTGGGGATTACCCTTGGTATTTTTAGCATACGTTATTTGTTTTTAAAAGTATTTAAATTACCAATAAGTCCCTTGTTGTTTATTGCACCCCGAGGACTCATTACCATACTTTTATTTTTAACCATACCCATTACGCAAACAATTGACATAGCCAATAAATCATTAATTATACAAGTAATAGTTTTAACGGCCTTGGTAATGATGTATGGTTTGATAAAACATAAAAATGCAGAAACCGTAGCAGCAACTTAATGCTTCTTGAGTCTGTTTATAAATCGTGTTATTTACGATTCCTTCATAGCCATTTTATTGTATTTATTCCGGTACTCAATAGGAGTAAGCCCTGTTATCTTTTTAAATATAGTTCTAAACGATTTCGTGTCAGTATAACCTACATCAAACATCACCTCATTTATATTTTTTCGGCTGTTTTCAAAGCTACGTTTAGCCGCTTCAATTTTTATACGTTGTATGTATTCTAAAACCGAATTATTGGTAGCCAGTTTAAAACGCCTTTCAAAACTACGTCTGCCCACAGCTATAATAGTAGCCAAATCATCTACGCTTAGTTTTTCGTGAATATTGTTCTCTATATAAGTTTGTATTTTTTTGATATCATCATCTTTATGATTCTTTTGGCCCTTAAACATGGCAAAAGTGGTCTGACTATCCCTGTCAATATCAATAGCAAAATATTTAGAGGCCAGTATAGCCGTTTCCCTATCCGTATATTTCTCCACCAGGTGCAATAATAAATTCCAGTACGAGTTAGCGCCACCACTTGAGTACAAACGGTTTTCTTCCGTAATAATACTACCATCAATAACATCAACCTCAGGAAACATTTCCCTGAACTCATTTTGAAAACCCCAGTGTGTTGAACATTTTTTGCCATTTAACAAACCCGTAGAAGCCAGTAAAAAAGCACCTACACATAACGAGGCTACCTCCGCACCATTTTCATATTGTTTATTAATCCACGGTAATAAATCCTTGTTTTGGTTAATAGCTGATTGCATATCGCCAAACAGTGCAGGAATAATAACCAAATCACTTGGCGCATCATCATGTATTTGCGTATCAGTATGTATGGAGTACATGCCATTATTTATTTTTACCTCCTTGGTACCGCCCACCAATTGTACTTGGAACAAAGGGCTTTTACCCGATGCCATTAAAAACTGGTTGACAGCCGAAAACAAATATTGAGGATCGGCAACGGCTTGCATAACCGATGATTCAGGAACTAATATGCTTACATGTTTCATGTTGTTTTATTGAAGTGATTGCGAATATAATAAAATAAATTGTCGCAAAACACCCTTTTGTTGCCGTTTATACACTGCTTTTATTTTGTAGAGTTATTACATATTTGTAGTGTTCAAAATCAAATAATATTCATTTAAAAAATATAGACATGCAAAAATTAGATTTTAAAATTAACATACAGGCAAGTGCTGCAAAAGTATGGCAGGTATTATGGACCGATGCACTTTACCGTAAATGGACCAATGTTTTTCACGAAGGTTCGTATGCCGTTTCCGATTTTCAACAAGGCAGCAAAGTATTGTTTTTAGGACCCGATGGTGGTGGTATGTATAGCGAAGTAACCGTATGCAAACCCAAAGAAGAAATGTCGTTTACCCATTTGGGTATGGTAAAAGATTTTAAAGAATTACCTCTTGACGAAGAAACAAAGAAATGGAGTGGAGGAATGGAACGTTATTTTTTAACAGAAGAAAACGGAACTACCCTATTGCATATAAGCTTAGATTCAGTAGAAGAATTCAAGGATTATTTTAATGAAACATTTCCCAAAGCAATCAATACCATAAAAGAGTTAGCTGAGCAACCCATATTAATTACCATAGAAGCACAGGTAGATGCACCCGTAGAAAAAGTATGGGAGTTTTGGACTTCGCCCAAACACATTATGCAGTGGAACAATGCTTCTGATGACTGGCATACCACAAAAGCCGAAAACGATGTAAGAATAGGAGGTAGCTTTTCGTCAAGAATGGAAGCCAAAGACGGTAGCTTTGGGTTTGATTTTGGTGGCGTGTACGATGAGGTAAAACCAAATGAAGTACTGGCTTATACACTTGGCGATGGCAGGAAAGTAAAAATACTATTTAGCGAGCAAGGCAACCAAACAAAAATAACCGAAACCTTTGGTGCTGAAGAACAAAATACCATTGCATTACAGGAATTTGGCTGGCAGTCTATTTTAAACAATTTTAAAAAATACGCAGAAGCTAATAAATAGTCAAAACAGTTTAATACCATGACTACGCAAATTAATACCTACCTGACCTTTAGTGGCAATTGCCGCGAAGCAATGACCTTTTACCAAAGCTGTTTGGGAGGTGAATTGGTGTTCCAAACTATTGGAGAGTCGCCTTTGGCAGCACAAATGCCTGAGCAAATGAAAGCGTGTATTTTACATGCTACACTTACCAAAGATAGTTTGCTGTTAATGGGATCCGACATGGTAGCTTCAGCCGGGTTAATATTTGGTAATGCTGTTTCACTTTCTTTAAATTGCGCTAGCGAGGAAGAAATAAGAAACTGTTATAGCAAACTTTCGGTAGGTGGCCATGCTACCCATCCCTTAGAAAATAGTTTTTGGGGTGCTTTGTTTGGTGGCTTAACAGATAAGTATGGAAACCATTGGCTACTTAATTACAATAAAAATTAACAACACAATTAAATTAAAAATAAACTACTATGAAAAAAACAACTACCCTTTACTGGATTATTACTTCTTTGTTTAGTGCATTTATGATTTTCACTGCTGTCCCGGATATTTTAATGGTGCCGGAAGCAGTTACTTTTATGAACCATTTAGGTTATCCCAATTATTTTATTCCATTTATTGGTGTAGCTAAAATTTTAGGTGCTATAGCTATTCTTATTCCTGGTTACCCACGTATTAAAGAATGGGCTTATGCAGGGTTAGCTTACGATTTAATAGGAGCCGTTTACTCAGCTGTATCTACTGATGGTTTTGACACCGGTATGTTATTTATGGTATTGCCATTTGGCTTCTTTGTTTGGTCGTATGTGCTATACCACAAAAAAATAGCAGCTGTTTAAAGCAGACATAAATGGTTGAAGTTTTTAAAACAAATGTGCAGGGAGTGGATGAATCAAAAATGATTATTCAGCAACTCCTTGCACATTTACCCGACAGTAAAATTAACTTTGATTTAGACGATTGTGATTATATTCTGCGAGTAGAATCACTTTGCACCGCCACCGAAAGTATTATTTCTACAGTGCAATCAATGGGCTACCAGTGTGTGGAACTGGTTGATTAGTAAATACAAGTAACTGCTTTACAGTTAGGAACGGGCAGTTTTTTTGTTGGTTAAGTATTACTCCAATACCTTCAAAACCAAATCAAACCTCTTAAAAAAAATATTTATATAGCCCGTAAATAATTTTTACATTGCCCCCTCAAAATTTTATTAAAGAATGAAGAAAATAATTACAAGTGTGCTTATTTTATTGATGCTTGGTGTAAAAGTATCGAAAGCAGATGAAGGCATGTGGTTACCATTGCTATTGCAGGAAAACTATGCCGACATGAAAAAGAAAGGGTTGAAATTAACAGCCGAACAGTTGTACAGTGCCAATAACTCAAGCATGAAAGATGCGATAGTTTGGTTTGGTGGCGGTTGCACAGGCGAGGTTATTTCAAACCAAGGTTTGGTTTTAACCAATCACCATTGCGGATACGATGCCATTGCAGGTAAATCAACCCGAAAAGACAATATTTTAGATAACGGTTTTTGGGCTAAAGATAAAAGCGAAGAAAAACAGATTGAAGGTTTAACAGTAGCTTTTGTAAAAAGCATTAGTGATGTAAGCGCCAAAGTAATGGAAGAGGTAAAAGGCATGGACGAAAAAACACGTACCGCTAAACTACCTAGTATATACAAAAAAATAGTTGACGAAGCTATAAAAGGAACAGGTTACGAAGGCTTGGTACGCGAAATGTACAAAGGCAATGCTTATTACCTGTTTATATTAGAGCGTTTTACCGATATCCGTTTAGTAGGTACACCACCACAAAACATTGGTAAATTTGGTGGCGAAACTGATAACTGGATGTGGCCACGCCACACTGGCGATTTCAGTATGTTCCGTATTTACAGCAGTAAAGACGGCAAGCCGGCTAAATACAGTGAAGAAAATGTTCCTTACACACCAAAACACTCATTACCCATTAACTTAAAAGGTATAAAAAGTGGCGATTACGCTATGATTATGGGTTTTCCTGGTCGTACCAACCGTTATGAGTTTAGCAAAGGTGTGCAGATTATTACCGATAAAGTAGATCCAACCATAGTAGCTTTACGCGATATCCGTTTAAATGCATGGAACGAACAAATGAGCAAAGATGTGGATACACGTTTAAAACTATCTTCAAACAAAGCATCAATTGCCAATTACTGGAAATTTTACAGAGGTGAATATGAGCAATTAAAAAAGAACAAAGTATTTGAACAAAAACAAGCCGAAGAAAAAGCATTTGCTAAATGGGCGGCTGATAAAGACGAATACAAAAACTTATTGGCAGATGTTGACAAAACTTTTGATGCTTACAGGCCAATAAGCCAACAACGTACCTTCTTAAACGAAGCTATTTTAGCACCCACCGTTTCAGCATTGGCAAACTTAGCAAGCGCTATGGAAGATGCAGTAAGCAAAGGCGATGAAAAACAAATAACAGGTTTAAAAGAACAAGTAATGGGCGCTATGGAAGATTTACCATACGAATCGTTAGTGGTAAAAGCCGATAAACGTATTTTTGATAGTATTTTATTGTACTACTACAATAATGTACCAAAAGACCAACAAGCACCATTAATGGGTGAGATTATTGCAAAATACAATGCAGGAAATCCGGCAGCAGCTATTAAAGCTTATACTGATGATGTGTTTGCACACAGTATTTTTGCCGATAAAAAAATGGTAGAAGGCTGGGTTGTTAACCCCCGTTTAAGCATGTTACATAACGATATAGCTTACAAACACGTAAAAGCATTTAAAGACCATTATATCAATAACTATAAATCTAAAGTAGACGCTTTTAACGAAAGCAGTTTAGCCTTAGGCAGATTGTATATTAAAGGTTTAATGGAAATGAACAAAAGCCGCAAGTTCTATCCTGATGCAAATTCATCGTTGCGTTTAACTTACGGTACTGTAAAACCATATGGTAAATTTCCTTTGATTACCAATTTAGATGAAGTAATAGCTAAAAACATAAAATACGCTGATCAACCAGAACAAGAGTTTGCTATTCCTGAAAGATTAAAAGAATTACACAAAGCCAAAGATTACGGTCGTTATGCTATGAAGGATGGTAAATTACCAGTTGCTTTTTTAACCGATAACGATATTACAGGTGGAAACAGTGGTAGCCCGGTAATTGATGGCGAAGGCCAGATTATAGGTTTAGCTTTTGACGGAAACTGGGAAGCTATGAGTGGTAATATACACTTTGACCCGGCTAACAAACGTACTATCTGTGTTGATATCCGTTACGTATTGTGGTTAGTTGACAAATTTGGTCAGGCTCCACATATAGTAGCAGAAATGAACATTGTTCAATAAACAATTATTTAAACTCAAATGAAAAAAGTATTTGCTATAGCATTGTTAAGTATAAGCTTGGTGGCTTGTAATAACGACCCTCGTGCAAAATTACCTGCAACAGGTAGTTTTGGTCAACCAGTAGTGGCTGATACCGTTAAAACAGTAAGCGATGTATTGACCTTGTTACAAACGGGTAATAATATACCCGTTAAAGTAACCGGTACCATTGACAAATACTGCAAAGGCGAAGGTTGTTGGTTAACCCTTGAAAATAAAGGTAGCGAACCTTTGTTTGTAGAGGTGGAGAACAAAGCCTTTGTTTTACCTTTAAATATTGAAGGTAAAATAGCTACTGTACAAGGCAATGCTGTAAAAGAAATCAAAGATGGTAAAGAAGAAGTGAGGATTATAGCTTCAGGAGTAACCATTCAATAATTATATTTTTATTAAAAAAATGCTCTATGCTGCAACGGCATGGGGCATTTTTTATGTCTAAGGTTCGAATGTTAGTTTAAAAATCATTATTTTACTACTTTCGCCTTTCCAATAGGTATGCTACAAAAGTTAAACATTAAAAATTACGCTATTATTAAACAAGTTGATATAGAGTTTCATAAAAACTTTAATATTATAACGGGTGAAACAGGTGCCGGTAAATCAATATTGATGGGCGCTTTGGGCTTAATTTTAGGCGATAGGGCAGATGCAAAATCTATTATGACCGATGAAGATAAATGTGTAATTGAGGCACAATATTTCATCAAATCGTACAAGCTAAAGCCTTATTTTAGTGCTAATGAATTAGATTATGACGATGTATGTATAGTAAGACGCGAAATTACCAGCAACGGTAAATCAAGAGCATTTATTAATGATACACCGGTAACTTTAAATCAGTTAAAAGATTTAGGCAGTTTATTAATTGATATAGTTAGCCAGCATGAAACATTGGCTTTAAACGATAATGCATTCCAATTATCGGTAATAGATGCCATTGCCGATCATGAAGACGTTTTAAACAATTATAAAAATAACTTTCAGCAGTATAAAAAAGCAGAAAAGTATTTGGCTGAATTGATGGAGCGTGAAGCAAAATCAAAACAAGATGAAGACTATTTCCAGTTTATTCTAAACGAATTGGTGGAAGCCAATTTACAGGAAAATGAACAACAGGAATTAGAATTACAGCTAAGCATATTAAGCAATGCAGAGCAAATAAAAGAAGCTACTTATAACGCTTATGCAGGTTTAGATGTAGCAGAGCAAAATATAATAGACCAATTACGCGCTATTAAAAATACCATTACGCCCGTTGCTAAACACAATATCTTAATAGTTGATTTGGCACAAAGAGTTGAACAAAGTATAGTAGAGTTAAAAGACATAGCTGCGGAGTTAGATGGCATTTCAGAAAAAACCAATGCAGACCCCAAAGAACTAGAACGTGTAGAAGAAAGATTACAGTTGTTATTTGCTTTGCAAAAAAAACACCGTGTAGCAAACAATGCAGAATTGTTGGCATTGCAACAAAAACTGGAAAATGATTTATTGCAAATAGGTTCATTACAACACGAAATTGAAATAAAACAAACAGAATTAACGTTACTCAAAAACAGTTTAACAAATAGTGCACAAACCATTAGTAGCAAGCGAGCCAGTGTTAAAACACAAGTGGAGCAAAAAGTAAAACTATTATTGGCACAGGTGGCTATGCCCGATGCGTCATTGCAAATAAACCAAACCGTATTGGCTACCGAGCAAATGAACATAAACGGAATAGATAAAATAGAGTTTATGTTTTCGGCCAATAAAGGTTCCGCATTTCAACCCATTAGCAAAGTAGCCAGTGGGGGAGAGCTGAGCCGTTTAATGTTATGTATTAAATCGCTCATTAGCGAAAAAGTAAGTTTACCAAGTATTGTTTTCGATGAGATAGATACAGGTATTAGCGGGGAAGCGGCATTAAAAGTATCGCAGGTATTACAAAAACATGCAAGTAAGCACCAAATAATAGCCATTACCCATTTACCACAAATTGCAGCCAAAGCTGATGCGCATTTTAATGTTTACAAACAAAACATAGGCAATAAAACAGTATCAAATATTAAATTGCTGAATAAAAGTGAACAAATTAATGAGATAGCAGTGATGCTAAGTGGTAATAATCCAACCGACCAGGTAGTATTAGCAGCCAAAGAATTAATGATGAGTAACTAAAATTTGCATGAAAGTAATTTTTAATAAATATAATCAATCCATTATGCTGTTTTTTTTATGGCTTTGGACTGTTGGTTTATTTACCGTAGATAAATTCAGAGTGCTTTCCAGTATATCCATGATTGGGTTTTCAGCCATTGGTTTGTTATCAGCACCACCTAAATATTGGTTTAAAAACTATTATAACAACAAATCATTTTTTGCATTAGGCATTAGTTTTTTTATACTATTTCCATCCTATTTATACTCTACCAATACCGATTACTTGTGTAAAAAAGTATTACTACTCCTGCCTTATTTTGTATTGCCCTTTACCTATGTACAAATTAAACCATTCAATAAAGACCATATACAAATTATCATCAATACCTTTTGTATAGGTGTAATTATAACTGCCGTACAGGCATTAATTTACTACTATAACAATGCCAGCGAGGTCAATCAGGCTTATTTAGAAAGCAGGGTAATGCCAACCGCAGTAGCACATCATCCAACATTTAGTTTAATGTGTGCTTTAGCCATTTATTTTTTATACTATAATTTTAAAAATGCTGAAACACTCAAATACCAAATTATCAATGCCGTAGGAGCTGTTTTATTAGTTGTATTTATTCATATATTTTCGGTAAGAGCAGGCTTACTAGCGTTCTATCTGCTAATGCTTTTAGCTATTTACGAACAAGTAATCATATACAAAAAGATAAAATTAGTAGTGGCTATGGTAGTGGTATGCTTAACCGTGGCAGGTTTAACCTTCGCGTTTTCACCTACCATTCGCAACAAAATAGCCAATACACAAAACGACATAGACAACTACCAAAGCGGTAAAAGTGTAAACAACCAATCATTGGGAAGCAGAATTATTTCCTACAAAAATGCCATTGAAATAGCCTCCAATACCTCCGTATTATTTGGTTGTGGGTTAGGCGATATTGAAGACCTCAATAACCAATTGTTTGCCACCAAATATCCCGAAGTAAGTAAAAGAATCATACCACATAATCAGTTCCTTTTTTATTATGCAGCCATTGGTTTATTAGGCGTATTCATATTTATACTAGCCTTTTATTTTCCATTGTATAAAAATTTCAGCAACCTGTACTTAGTAGCACAATACATAGTTGTTACCGTAGCGTTTTTAATTGAAGCCTTTCTAACCACCCAATTAGGTGTATCATTTTCACTGTTATTCCTGCTGTTGTTTATCAATAATAAGCAAGCAAGCTTATAGAATAATAGCCCTGTGCTAATTGCTTCGGTTAATATAAGCCATTAAGTCGCCACTTATTCTCATCAACTCTATTTCCGCCAGTTTTGCATCGTAGGTAGCACTTAAATAGCGGTTATTACTTAATAATAAATTTTGTTGTGCATCCCTTAACTCCAGCGAAGTAATAGTTCCTACTTTGTATTGTTCATCTGTAATGCTAAAGTTTTGCGTTACAATAGATACATTTTCCTTTTCGAATTGCACCAGTTGGTTATTTAACGTATACGTATTATACGATTGCTGTAAGTTGTTTTGCAGTTTTGCTAACGAATCCTTATACACTAGCTCGCTTGATTTTAAAGTGATTTTAGCATTCTGTAAACGCTTATTTACATCAAAACCATTAAACAAATTAATATTAAGCGCAGCTCCATAATGAAAACCTAAGTTTTGCGATGACTGTAAAAAGCCGGCTTCCGAGGTTTGTTTACTATAATTATAACCACTTTTTAATTGCACCGTAGGCATACGTTCTGCATTTATTTCCTGTATAGCCAAAGCATTTACCTGCTGGGTTCTTTTAGCTGCCAATACATCGGCATTTTGAGCCATTACTTTTGTTTGCAAATCAGTTAGCTTTAGTTCTGCATTCAAGGCAATCGAATCAGGTACATCAAAATCAGTACTCACATCTCTGGCCAATAATTGGTTTAAATTGTTCTTACTGTTTTTAAATTTAATCTCTTGTTTCATCAGGTTTGATTTATCAGTATTTAAATCAACCTTAGCCTTCAATACTTCATTAAGCGAAGCCTTACCGGCATCATATTTGTCTTGTGCCAACTGAACCCTTTTTTCAGAAATAGTTAAAGCACTTTTATTTACATTGGTTTGTTGTTTAGCCAATACTACATCATAATAGGCTCTTATTACCCTGGTGAAATTTTGTTCAATTTGCGAACGCATTCTTAATTCACCTATATTTTGTAACTCGTTTAATTTGCTTTTAGTGGCAAACATTTTTAAACCATCAAAAATAGTCCAGCCCAATTCAACGTTGGCCGCTAACTGACTACTTTTTGCCCCATCCTTGTTGTTTTCAGTACCATTTAAAAACTGTTGTTGGGTATTAATTACCTGATTGTCCTGAAGGGCAGTTCCAGCTACATTGGGTAACATTCCTGCTGCCCCAATGCGGTTATTGTTCTTGCTCAGTTCAGCTTCGTTTTTAGCCAGTTGAATAGCATAGTTATTGCTTAATGCAATAGTTAAAACATCGCTTAAATTCAATACCTGTTGGGCTTTACTTATGTTAGCATTGCCAATAAAATAAATGAGAAATAATACAATATACTTATTCATGATTCGATTCTTCTTTTAATTCGTTAGCGTTACCTTTTTGCTCTTTCGACATAAAACTATAAATAGCCGGTATTACATACAGCGTTAAAAAACCACTAAACAATAATCCGCCAATAATTACTATACCCATTGAAACCCTGCTTTTAGCTCCGGCTCCTAAAGCTAAAGCAATAGGTAAAGCACCTAAAATAGTAGCCAAGCTGGTCATCATAATGGGTCTTAGCCTTGAAACAGCAGAGTCAATAGCTGAATCAAATACCTTTTTACCCAAATGTTTTTGATGGTTGGCAAACTCAACAATTAATATCCCGTTTTTAGTTACCAAACCTATTAGTACAATAATGCCTATTTGCCCGAAAATGTTAAAGGTTTGGTTAAAATACCAAAGCGAGAGTAGGGCTCCTGCCAAAGCCATTGGAACAGTAAGCATAATAATTAAAGGGTCAACAAAACTTTCAAACTGAGCTGCCAAAACCAGATAAACCAATACCAGTGCCAGCACCAATGCAAAAGTGGTATTTGATGAGCTTTCGGAAAAATCGCGCGAAGGTCCGGTTAATGCAGTAGTAAATGATTCATCCAAAACTTTTTTGGCTATTTTATCCATTTCCTTAATACCATCGCCAATTGTTTTACCCGGTGCTAAACCCGCCTGTACAGTAGCTGCCTTATAACGGTTATAATGGTATAGTTGAGGTGGACTACTGCGTTCTTCTACTTTCAATAAGTTATCCAGTTGCACTATCTGTCCTTTGTCGTTTCTTACAAATAACGATTTTAAATCAAGTGGTTCATCACGATTGCCCCTGTCTACTTGTCCTACCACCTGGTATTGTTTTCCATTCATGGTAAAATAACCGTAACGTAAACCACTGTATGACAGTTGTAAGGTTTGTGCTACACTTTGAATGCTCACGCCTAAACTTTTGGCTTTATCCCTGTCAATAGTTACCACCAGTTCAGGCTTATTAAACTTTAAGTTTACATCAATACCCTGAAAGGTTTTGTTGTTATTTACCTCTTCCATAAACTTTGGTAAAAAGGTTTGTATTTTTTCAAAGCTTTGGTTTTGCAATATGTATTGCACAGGAAGCCCGGCTCTTGAGCCTCCTGAACCATTAATGGTTTGATCCTGTATTACAAATGTTCTAGCATCAGGATAAGCTTTTAAGTTTTGAGTAATATAATCAGCTATTTCCTGTTGCGTTCTTTGTCTGCTATCCGGAGGACCTAATAAAATACGTGTGAAACCCGTATTTACGGCACCACTCCCAATAAATCCTGGAGCCGTAACTGATAACATAACCCTTTTTTCATCCACAGAGTCCATAACCATTTGACCTATTTTATCCTGAAAATCTTCCATGAACTCATACGAAGCACCTTCAGGAGCAGTACTGCTGATACGCATTACACTTCTGTCGTCTAATGGTGATAACTCAGATGGTATATTAATCCAAATCAAAACAATCAAAACAAACGAAGCCAATACAATAACCCAGGCCAACCATCTTTTATGCATAAAACTAGTTAATGATTTTCTATAAGCCTCGTTTAACCATTCAAAAAATGGCTCGGTAGCATGGTAAAATTTGCTTCTCTTTTTTGCATCTTTTCTGGTCAGAACCACGTTTAACATAGGTGTTAGCGTTAACGATACAAAAGCTGAAATCAATACCGCACCCGCTACCACCACACCAAATTCCCTGAATAAACGGCCAACAAATCCTTGCATGAAAATAACAGGTAAGAATACAACAGCAAGTGTAATAGAGGTAGAAACAACGGCAAAGAAAATTTCATTAGAACCTTTAATGGCTGCTTCGCGAGGTGATAAACCTTCTTCTATTTTTTTGAAAATATTTTCAGTTACCACAATTCCGTCATCAACCACCAAGCCCGTTGCCAGCACTATAGCTAATAAGGTTAATATATTAATAGAAAAACCCGCCAGATACATAATAAAGAAAGCCCCTATTAACGATACAGGTATGTCAATTAAAGGCCTGAAAGCAATCAACCAATCCCTAAAAAACAGGAAAATAATAAACACTACCAATATAAAAGCTATCAATAAAGTTTCTTTTACTTCCGTAATCGAAGTTTTTATAAAACCAGTATTGTCAATAGCTATATCCAGTTTAAAGTCTTTTGGAACTTCTTTTTTTATTTGCTCATAACGTTTGTAAAACTCATCCGCTATTTCAATATAATTAGCTCCCGGTTGAGGTACAATGCCAAGCCCTATCATAGGTACACCCGATTCCTTTAAAATAGTTTCTTCATTTTCAGCTCCAATAATAGCATTACCAATATCCTTTAGTTTAATGGTTTGGTTATTATCCGACTTAATAATAAGGTTGTTAAACTCATCTTCAGTTGCAAATCTACCTACTGTTTTTACTGTTAATTCCGTATTGTTTCCTTCAATTTTTCCGCCCGGTAATTCAACATTTTCTTTATCCAAAGCATTTTTTATATCCAAAGGAGTTAATCCGAATGAGGCCATTTTAATAGGATCTAACCAAAGACGCATAGCATATTTCTTTTGCCCCCAAATTTGAATAGTACTAACACCCGGAATAGTTTGTAACTTCTCCAATAATACATTCTCAGCATAGTCACTTACCATTAATTGGTTTTTAGTATCACTCTGAACAGTTAATGAAATTATAGCATCAGAGTTAGCATCAGCTTTACTCACTACGGGCGGAGCATCAATATCTTGCGGTAATTGACGTACTGCCTGAGAAACTTTATCGCGTACATCATTGGTAGCACTTTCTAAATCTGCAT
Source organism: Bacteroidota bacterium (assembly GCA_040388375.1). Classification (NCBI taxonomy): domain Bacteria; kingdom Pseudomonadati; phylum Bacteroidota; species Bacteroidota bacterium. The sequence continues at coordinate 55,039 of JAZKBU010000007.1, forward strand.
CCAAATTAAACTCAACAGTAATACTGCTTGTTCCTAAATTACTAGCTGATGAAATAGAACGAATACCTGCAATACCATTAATAGCTTTTTCTAAAGGTTCCGTTATTTGCGACTCTATAATATCAGCATTAGCCCCCGTATAACTTGTTCTAACGGTTATAACTGGTGGGTCTATGGATGGGTATTCTCTTATACCTAAAAAGGTGTAACCAATAATGCCAAATAAAACAATAATGATTGACATTACTGTGGCTAATACCGGTCTGTTTATACTTATTGAACTTAAACTCATTTTTTATTTGGTGTAAATTTTATGGTTTGGTAACTTTTACTTTGGCGCCTTTTTTCATTTGTATTACGCCTTGCACTATTACACTATCATTTTCATTTAATCCGTCAATTACCTCAACAGTTAAATCATTTCTGTTTCCAATGGTTACCTGTTTCTCAATAGCAGAGTCACCTTGTATTAAAAATACTTTCTGTCCTTTTAAAATTGGAACAATAGCTTGAGTTGGGATTAATAAGGCATCAGGGTTACTATCCAACGTAATGTTTACTTTGGCAAAAGCACCCGGCAGTAACTTTTTATTAGTGTTATTACAGATAGCTCTGGCAATTACATTTCTGTTAACGGGGTCTATTTTTGGGTCAATGGCATATATTTTTGCAGTAAAGGTTTCTTTTTGTCCTTCTACAGTAAAGTTAATAAGCATACCGTTTCTTATTTTAGAAGTGTACTTTTCAGGAATGGCAAACTCAATTTTAACCTGATCGATATTTTGTAAATGACTAATAGTAATTGTATTGTTAATAAAGCTTCCTTCACTAATATTTCTCAACCCTATCAATCCATTGAAGGGAGCTATAATTTCGGTGCGTCTGATTTGTTCTTTCAATAAATCAATATCAGCATTAATACTGTTTAAGTCAGTTAACGATAAGTCGTAGGCTTCAGTGCTGATAGCTCCTTTGGCTAAAAGTTGTTTGTTCCTTTTTTCAGTTTCATCCTTTAGCTTTTTAGTTGATAAAGCCTTTTTCAATTGTGCCTGCAAGTCAGCATCGTTAATTTTTACTAACCATTGTCCTTTGTGTACTTGTTGCCCTTCGTTAAAGTTTATTTTTACAACCTTACCCTGTGTTTCACTTTTTAAATCAACCTCTTCATTGGCTAAAATATTTCCAACGGTTTGAATGCTATTATTTAAAACACTTTTCTTCACTACATAAATACCAACACTTACCGGAGCAGCAGGTCCTTTCTTTTTGCCGTTATTAGCTGTCTGTGCTGATTTGCTTGATGATATTTTAAATAGGGTCAATAATGCAATGATTGCAATAATGACTATCGTCCAGATTATTTGTCTTTTATTCATGTCTTTTATTTTCTTTTTTCAATCTTTAATTCGTATTTGTTAGCAGGTAGTTTACCAAGGTTATCTAACATTCTATTGGTAAGGTCATAAAATGTGGTTTTTTCCTTTTCTGTAAAGCCATCGAATGCCGCTTTATTGATATCTATAAATACTTGGCTAATTTTTGGAGCAAATTTTAAAGTTTTTTTAGTGGCTACAATTCTGTGTTCACGCCTGTCTTTTGGGTTTATTTCTCTTTTAACCAAGCCTTTTTCCGAGAGGTAATCAATAACACGTACTATCATTGCTTTGTCAATACCAAAGTATTTTGCCAAACATTGTTGGGTCATGTTTTCATTTTTACTAACCAGACTTAGTAAAAGAAAATACTTGTCCAGGTTAATATCTTCAAACTGTTTTGAGGCTACTCCATAATACGTTTTAGCTAATGTTTTAAACCCAAAGTAAAGAGGAGTTTCTTCATCGGCAAAAGGAGCCAGCGGTAATTCTCGTGTAGTTTTCATAATTGAAGGGCACAAATATAGTTGTTTCTGTCAATAGTTGATTTAATCAACTAATTTTTACAAAACGATGAATATTTAAATTATTTTAACAATTATCTTTTATTCAAATAATTTATGTATAAGTTTGCACTTACCAAAAAATCGGATATATTTTCATTATGAGAGATGCAGGCGTTTATACACAGCTTTGGAAGAAATACCTTCCTATAATCAGAATTTTACTAAAAAAAACTGAGGATAGTGATCAAAAATTACAAATTTACAAACATGAATTTGTTTCTACCGGAGCTAAAAATAAATTAGGCTATATCTTTAACTTAGAGCTTGTAAACGGTAAAGCAATCAATAAATCAAATTCAACAGCTCCTGCCTTTGATTTATTAAACTTAATGAACGATAATGAACTTATTGCTCAATGGTTAAAAGAAAAAAGTGTTAAAATTAGTGTAAATAAAGCCTGTGAGTTAAACTTACAGCTTATTCAAAAAGCAGAAGTGCCAGAAGTAGTTGAAGCTGCTATGTAAACTTATTTAGTCTTTAATATAAGAACTTTTAGCTCCCTGGTATTTACCTTGGGCTAAAAGTTTTTTCATTTTTAGGAGGGTGTTATACGGGCCATCAACCAAAAATAAATTAATCAGCCAAACAGGAATATTACCTCCCGGATTTACATACAAATAATATTCACCTTCCACTATTCCGTTTGCTTTTGGTGTAAATGTCCAGCTTGCTTTTAAGGCAGGTACTTCTACCATGTCAGCTTTTGGAGGTAATAAGCCAAGTATATTACTTGATTGTATAACCACTGTTTTATTTGAGGCCTGCCTTATTTTGTAGTAAATAACCACATATCTATTAGCCACTGGCCAGGGTGCTTCCGTTTCCTGATAATAATACAATTCAGAATCATTCACATTTCTGATGATATAAGCACTTTTGCATCTTTCAATGTATTGTTCATGTATAGCAATGTCTTTTACAAAAGCTACTAAACCGTTTAAATTGGAATTAAAATTAGTCACTGCTTTTATTTCATTAATGGCGTAGTTGTTATTCTTTTTTACATAAATCTTTATATTATTCTGGTCTTTTTTCAACTCCCAACGGTCATTATTATCACGTACATTTTGCGAAGTAAAACCAAAGCAACATACTAGGATGACAGGTACTAAAATCTTATGGTACAATTTTTTAAATTAATTAAGTGTATACAATTTAGTTATTGATTCTATTAAGTAGCTAATTTATTTTAGCTAAATAAGCCTTATTTTGTTGTATTTTATCCAAAATCCCTTTAATTGCAACTGCTAGTTTGAGTAATTAGCTGTTTTAGTGGTTGTTTTTTTAGTTTCAATGATTTTATTTTTTTAATCAGTTTAGACAAGAACTTGAGTAGAATATTTAAAAGACATCATGGGGCAATTAACACGATATCTTCTGAAACAGTATTTATAATTTATATTGACCAATACTTTAAATGAGAATAGAATAATTCTATTAATAAACGAATATTAGCAATAAACAATTAATGACAAATATTAATACTGAATTATCCCTATTTGATAAGGCCTTAAAGGAGACATTATTTAGTAGTTTTGAACATCCATTTGTAATCATTAATGAATATTACGAAATACAGAGTATACACGGAAATATAGAGTTGTTTTTACCCCCTACCTATTACAACAATAATTTATTAGAAATAGTTAATAGTAGTTTACAAACAGAAGTAAGCTCCATTACTTCACGCGCTATCAAAGAGCAAAAAGATACTAAAAGCGCTATTAAAAAAATAAACATAACAGGTAGTACTTATTATATACAATTATCAGTTAAAGTTTTATTGTTAAATGGCGTCAAGACAAAATTATTTATGGTAATTTTTGAAGAGGTTTTTTTTGATGATTTAGAACTTGACACCGTTAAGAACTCATTAGATTTAATCGTTAATCCACATTCAGTAGCCGAAAGACATATTACCGAAGAAAAATACAAAGCGTTTATTGAAAACTCAATGAGTGCCTTTTTATTGACCAAACCTGATGGAACAATTTTAGAAGTAAATAATGCGGCTATTGAAATATTTGGCTATTCAGAAGAAGAGCTTAAACAAAATGCCTGTCAAAATATAATTGACCATGACGACCCACAGTTTTCAAAATTACTGGAAGCCCAATTTAAAAAAGGAAGAATAAAAGGAGAAGCCATTGGCATTAGAAAAAACGGAGAATATTTTCCTGTGGAGTTTTCTTCAGTTGTATTCAAAGATTTTGTTACAGGTGAAGATAGAATTAGTAAAGTAATAACAGATATTTCTGAAATTAGAAAAACAGAAAGAATGTTGGAAGAAAGTAGTAAAGTGGGGAGGATAGGGGGATGGGAATTGGATTTGTTCCACAATACACTTTATTGGAGTGAGGTAACAAAAGAAATTCATGAAGTACCTAGTGATTTTGTTCCCAATTTAGAAACAGCAGTCAATTTTTATAAAGAAGGATATAATAGAAAAACGATTAATAGGTTATTGAAAGAGGCCGTAGACAAAGGCTCTTCTTTTGATATTGAATTGAAAATTGTTACCATTAAGCAAAGAGAATGTTGGATTAGGGTAAAAGGAGAAGCGGAATTTAGAAATGGAAAGTGTTCCCGTTTATTTGGAATTTTTCAGGATATAGATAAACAAAAAATAATACAAGAGAAATTAGAAATTAGCCAGCAAGAATACAAATCACTATACGAACAGAATCCGGCAGCCGTTTTTTCCGTTAATTTAGAGGGTGAGTTTATTAGCGCTAATGATGTTTTTGCACAAAAAGCAGATTGTACCAAAGAAGAAATTTTAAATAGTAATTTCAATAAATTTATCCATCAGGATGATTTAGCCCGTGTAAGTACCTATTTTGATGATGCTAAAAAGGGCGCGGTTAGCGAAGCTGAAATAAGGATAATCAATGCGAAGCAAAAAGAAATACTCATAGCCTTAATAGTTTTACCTATTATAGTTAACAATAAAATTACGGGAGTATATGGAATTGCTAACGATATAACGGCTGATAAATTAATTCGTCAATCTATTGAAAAAGCTAAAAACGATTTAACTAAAATTATGTCCGCTTCTCAGGATATTATTTGCACCATTGATAGAGAAGGGAAATTTGTTTTATTAAATAAAGCGGCAGAACATATACTTGGTTTTCCAATTGATTATTTAAAAGGAAAATCATACAACGAGTTTGTTTATGAGGCTGATATAGCAGACACTGAAAAATCAATGTTTTTGATTATGAATGGTCAGTTGGCTTCTAATTTCGAAAACAGGTATATCAGGATAGACGGAACAATGGTTCCATTATCGTGGTCAGCCAGATGGGACTCAACTGACCAGTTAATGTATTGTGTTGCACGTGATGTAACCCAAAAGAAAAAGGCCGAGGAGGAAATAATAAAAAGCAACGAGCGCTTTGAATATGTTACACAAGCTACGTTTGATGCCATTTGGGATTGGGACATAGTGAATGATTTAATATATTGGGGAAGTGGTTTTAAAACATTATTCGGTTATTCCAATATCAATGAATTTGTAAAAGGAAATGAGTGGAAGAACAGAATTTACAAAGACGATATAAAAAATGTAATACAATCATTAGATACTTTTTTACAAGGAAGAGAGTTAAACTGGACCTATGAATATAAGTATTTAAAAGCCGATGGAACTTATGCTTACGTATTAGATAAAGCCATTGCAGTGAGAGATGCAGCAGGTAATGCCATTCGTATGATTGGTGCTATGCAGGATTTAACCAAACAAAAACAAGAAGAGCATAGGCTTAAATTATTAGAATCAGTAATTATTAATGCCAAAGACGGTGTAATAATACTAGAGGACGAATTCAGTGCAAATGCAAGTAAAAAAATTATATATGTAAATGATGCACTTTGTAAAATAACTGGCTATTCAAAAGAAGAACTGATAGGATGTAGTCCCAACATATTTCAGGGTTTTAATACCGATAAAAAAGAAATAGAGCGTGTAAAAAAAGCAATGAATGATTGGCAACCAGTAGAAGCCGAAGTAATTAATTATAGAAAAAATGGTGAAGAGTTCTGGATGAATTTCTCCATTGTACCTATAGCAAATGAAACAGGTAAATATACACATTGGATTGCAATAGAAAGAGATGTAACAGCAAGGAAAACATCAGAGGAAGAGAAAGAACATTTACTAAAAGAGTTAACCCAAAATAACAAAGAACTTAAACAGTTTTCTTATATTACTTCCCATAACATGAGGGCTCCATTAACCAATTTATTGGCTATTTTCGATATTTTAGATTTATCTAAAATTACAGATATGGAGACAAAAGTTTTATTAGATGCTATGAAAACATCAACGTATCACTTAAATGAAACTTTAAATGATTTGATAAAAATCCTCATTATAAAAGAAAATACAAACCAGGATGTAGAGGAAATATATTTTAGTGATTCAGTACGGGCAGTAACCAAATCAATAGATTCACTATTGAAAAATGCCAAAGCAAGTATAAAAAGTAACTTTAGTAAAGCAGAAAAAGTAAACTTTAACAAGAGTTATTTAGAAAGTATATTTTTAAATTTAATTACCAATTCAATTAAATATGCTCACCCGGATAGAAGGACCCAAATGAGCATTACTACCACTACTATCAATAATACCATAGAACTTGTTTTTACAGACAACGGATTAGGCTTTGATAATGAAAAAGTGAAGGGTAAAATTTTTGGATTGTATCAAAAATTCCATAGCCATCCCGACAGTAAAGGGATTGGTTTATATTTGGTATATTCGCAGGTGACTTCTTTGGGCGGGAATATTAAAGTAAGCAGTAAAGAAAATGAAGGCACCACTTTTACAATAACATTTTTAAATTAACAACAAATAGACCAATATGATTCCTTTAGTACTTTGCGTTGATGATGATAAAGTTGCTTTAATGATAAGCAAGTTAAACTTTAAAAAGGCAAGTTTTTGTTCAGAGGTGGTAACTGCTGAAAACGGTAGAGAAGCACTTAATTATTTTGAACAACAAGATGAATTGGCCGAAAACGGCAGGAAAATACCCAATTTGATTTTCCTTGACTTAAACATGCCGCTTATGGATGGATGGGAGTTTTTAGATTTGTTTGCTAAAAAGTACGGAAGTATTTATCCCAATATAAAAATAGCGTTATTGTCTTCCAGTGTTAATCCGGAAGATAAAATAAAAGCAGATCAAAATCCAATGATTTTCTGTTTTATAGACAAAGCATTAGGAATAGATAATTTAAAGGAATTAAGACAAAATAAAGAAGTGAAGCATTATTTTGCAGAATAATAATTTTATAAGTGAGCTATGTATTTGTCGCGTTAATGTTAGCAAGTAACTATAAAACTCTATAAAATGATACAGCAAAATAGTTCTAAGTGAATTATTTTTGATTCGTACCATTTGAGATAAATTTTATATTAAAGGTCTATCAAAAATGTGTAAAGGATTTCAGTAAAATATAATTGATAATAAAATTGAATAGCTCAATTAACTATAATACTTTAAAAACTATATTAGATAATGCAAATCAGGCATTATTTGTAACCAATGCAAAAGGTAATATTTGTAATGCCAATAATACAGCCGGCAAAATATTCGGATATAGTAATGAAGAGTTACTGAATTATTCATTCAATGATTTAGTTAAAAGTACTGCTGGAAGCCTTGATTTTACTAGCTTTATTAAACAACAAATAAGCCCCTTAACAAAATTTATTGGTATTCATAAAGAAGGGTTTAGCTTCCCTGTGTTTGTTGCTAATACTTCCTTCACAGATGAACAAAATGGCGAGCAGTATTATTACATCACATTCAATAACGGTAATCAAACACAAGCAATAAACTCAGCAGATACATTAGAAAAAAACGAAGCCAAATTAAAGGCCATACTTGAAAATTTAGCAGATGTAATAACGGTTGTAAATAGTGATTTAGAAGTTGTGTTTCAAAGTTCCATCAAAAACATATTAGGCTATGAGGAAAGTGAATTAATTGGACAAAATATTTTAAATTATATTCATAAAGACGACTTAGCGCTTATAAAACAAGAATTTGAAAAAGGTATTGAAAAGGGAGGAATAAGCAATTTAATTGAATTTAAGTTTTTAAGTAAAAGTGGCAATTATATATATTTTGAGGCCAGTGGAAATAACCAATTGAATAATCCCGCTGTAAATGGTATTATAATTAATTCAAGGGATATAACCACAAGGAAACAGATTGAAAAAGAAGTAGTATTATCAAGATTTACTTTAAATAATATAGAAAGTTCCATATTATGGAATATGCCTGATGGTACTTTTTTAGACTATAATGACTATGCTTATAAAATGCTAGGTTATACTAAAGAAGAGTTTAAAAACATATCAGTTGCTAATATTGACTCCACTTACACACCAGAAGCTTGGGCAGAGCATTGGGAACATTTAAGAAAAGAAAAACACCTAAGTTTTGAAAGCAAACATATTCGTAAAGACGGTACTTTAATTGATGTTGAAATTAATGCCAATTATATTCAATACGGAGACTTTGAATTAAATTGTGCTTTGGTTAACGATATAACCAACCGTAAAAAAGTAGAAGATGCACTTCAGGCATCAGAAAGCCAGATTCGCTCTGTTTTTGATAATACAGAAATAGGTTTTATTTTATTTTCAGCCGATTTAAGAATAGTTTCATTTAACGCTACTGCTGAAAAATATACCATTGAAGAGCACGAAAAACAGTTAGTTAATGATGCGTATTATTTAGATTATTTTCCTTTAGATTCAAGAGCGAATATTTTAAAGCATGCTCAAAATGTGCTGGCAGGTAATAAAATGGATTTTGATTTACTTGGAAAAAAAAATAAAGCCAATCAGGAGAATTGGTTTAATGTTAAGTTTTCGCCAGTTACAAATAAAAACAATGAGGTTGTTGGTTTATTAATGGCAATGGAAAATATTAGTGAACGTAAAAAAATTGAAAAAGATTTAAAAATCAGCAACGAACGATTTGAATATGTTACGCAAGCTACATTTGATGCTATTTGGGATTGGGATTTACTAACCAACCATTTGTTTTGGGGTAAAGGTTACCATACTTTGTTTGGTTATAATGTAGTTGAAAGTAATAATTACATTAATGAATCAAACTATTTTATTCATGAAGAAGATAGAGAACGCATATTTGATAGCTTGCAACAAGCAATAGATAAAGGTGAAAATAACTGGAATGCTCAATATCGATACTTAAAATCAAATGGCGAATATGCCTTTGTTGAAGATAAAGGTGTAATAGTGAGGAATGAAAATGGCAAAGCCATTAGAATGATAGGAGCTATGCAGGATATAAGCTCGCAGAAACAAAAAGAACAACAGTTGAAATTGTATGAATCCGTTATTACAAACTCAACAGATAGTGTTTTAATAACAGGAGCCAATGCAACAGAAGAAGGTTATGAAATAGTTTTTGTAAACGAAGCTTTTACCAAAATGACAGGTTATACCAAAAAAGAAGTAATTGGTAAAACACCCAAATTATTACAAGGACCTAAAACAAATAAAAAATCATTAGACCGCTTAGACAGAGCTTTAAAAAACTTTAAACCTTGCGAAATTGAAGTAATCAATTACAAAAAAAACGGGGAAGAGTTTTGGGTTAATTTAGCTATTGTTCCCATTGGCGATATGAATGGTTCATATACCAACTGGGTTTCTATTCAACGCGATACAACAGAGCGCAATAAAAATATAATTGAAAAAGAAGCCATATTTGAAATAGTTAAGTCAATTAATGGCAGTAATAATCTAGAAAACTCTTTAGGAGAAGTAATAGAAAAAGTTTGCAGATATTTAGATTTTCAATATGGTGAAGTTTGGTCGCTGAATATTGATGAAAATAAAATGGTTTTTAGGGCAGATTGGAGTGCCAATAAAAAAATATTTTTAAAGCGGAGCGATGCTAGCATAAGTACCATAGAAAAAGGAGAAGGTTTACCCGGTACAGCCTGGTTAAACAAAGAAAGAATATACATAAAGGATTTACAGAACTCTATTTTTGTAAGAAAAGAAAGTGCTAAAAAGGCAGGTTTAGTAAGTGGAATGGCCTTGCCGATTTATTTCAATAATGAGGTAGTAGCCGTGTTTAATTTATTTTCAAACAAGCCATTTACCAAAGACCAGCTATATGCAGATTTACTTAATAAACTAACAAGCCAAATAGGAGCTGATATTCAAAAAAACAGGAAAGAATTAGAACTGAACCAGTTTTTTACTTTATCACCCGATTTGCTTTCCATATCAGGTATGGATGGCTATTTAAAAAAAATAAATCCGGCTTTTACCAACATTTTAGGTTATACAGAGCAGGAGTTATTGGCTGTACCACTCATAGAATTTGTCCATGCAGATGATAAGCATAAAACACTATTTACGGCTGAAAACTTTTTGGATAATAATTCAAACATTTATATTGAAAACAGATTTATAGCTAAAAATGGTGAAATAAAATGGCTGGCTTGGACATGTACTCCACTGGTTAAAGAAGGGCTGATTTTTTCAGCTACCAAAGATATAACAGAAAAGAAAAAAATGGATGATGAGCGTAAAAAGCTTATCAATGAATTAACGAGCAATAACAAGGAGTTAAAACAGTTTTCATATATTACCTCACATAACATGAGAGCGCCATTAACTAATTTATTGGCTATTTTTCAAATGTTAGATACTTCAAAAATTGTTGATGAAGAAACATTGACTTTAATAGAAGCAATGAGGCAGTCAACCCATAATTTAAATGAGACACTTAATGATTTAATTAAAATTTTAATTATAAAAGAAAATACCAACCAAAAAGTATTTGACCTTGAATTTAAAGTAGTGCTTGATTATGTACGTGAAAGTATCAGTTCTATTATTAATAATTCAAATGCAGTTATTAATGTTAATTTTTCTAAAGCCCCAATAGTTAGGTTTAATAAAGGTTATTTGGAAAGTATATTTTTAAATTTAATAACCAATTCAATTAAATACGCTCACACAACACGAAAACCTACTATACACATTGAAACCAGAGTAGGCAATGAGTTTATTGAATTGATTTTTAAAGATAATGGGCTTGGTTTTAATGAAGAAAAAGTAAAAGGTAAAATATTTGGGTTGTACCAAAAATTCCATAATCATCCGGATAGTAAAGGGATAGGTCTGTATTTGGTTTACTCTCAGGTAACAGCATTAGGTGGCGAAATATCAGTTAATAGTATAGAGGGCGAGGGTACTACGTTCGTAATAAAGTTTAAAAAATAAAAAGCTTACCAATAAAAAGCAGGTGAAATTACTTTTATGATTTAAATATCCATACCATACTAAAATGTAATCAGTATGATTGTAGTGTTATAATAACATTGTTTAAATGGCGAGTTGATGAGTTTAGAAAACGAAAATATTATCCTGAAACAAAAACTGTCTCAACTTGAAATAGAGTTGCAGCAAGTACGTGATACAATTTCAATTCCATTAAGTAAATTAAAACAAGAAACTATTTATCGCCAATTAATTGAATACTCCAGCGATATTATTTATGAGATTAATACCGAAGGATTACTTACCTATATTTCTCCAAGTTGGACAAAATTATTAGGACACCAGCCACAAGAAGTTTTAGGACACCAATTTGAAATATTTATTCATCCCAATGATTTAGCTGAAAGAAAAGCTTTTTTACTAAAATTAATACGCAATAAAACAGATGATGAAATTGAATATAGAGTGCTGCACAAAAACGGTAATTATATTTGGTATAAATCAAGAGTTACAATAGTAAAAAGCGGCAACGAAAAATTTTATATTGGCAATGCACGAGATACGAGTGCAGAGAAATACGCACAAGAAAAGGTACACTTAGTTGAGTTTACCATTCAAAAAGCAACTATGTCCGTTTTTTGGATTAAATCAAATGCTACATTTTTTGAAATGAGCGAAGCTGCCCATAATACACTTGGATATACCAAAGACGAATTAATGCGTTTAAGTATAGAAGACATAAACCCTGAATATAGTATTGAAACGTGGCCAAACCATTGGGAAGAATTAAAGAAAAACAAAACACTTGAATTTATAACAAAACAAAAAAAGAAAGATGGAACAGAGCTTTTAGTTGAAATAAAGGCTAATTTTATTCAGTTTGGCGATATAGAATTAAACTGTGCTTTTGTTACCGATATAAGTGAAAGGAGTAAAATAGAACAAGAATTAAAAGAAAGTGAACAACGCTTTAACGTAGCCATAGCCGGTTCAAGCGATGGTATTTGGGACTGGGATGTGAAAACCAATTCAGTTTATTTTTCAGGTCGGTTTAAAACCATGTTAGGTTACACTGAAAACGATTATTTGGATGGCCCAAAATTTTTAATAGAAGCTGCCCATCCAGATGATTATAACAGAACCGTTTTAGCTATTGAAAAAAGTTTATCAAATAAAACAAACTATAGCAATGAGTATCGTTTAAAACTAAAAACAGGAACCTATAAATGGTTTTTAGTAAGAGGCCAGGCTATTTGGGACGAAAACAATGCACCCATTCGTATGGCAGGTTCGTTAACAGATATACATGAAAAAAAATTAGCACAGGAAGAATTACAAAAAGCAAATGAGAGGTTGATTCAGAGTGAAGAAATGTTGCAAGAAAGCGATTCATTACAAAAAGCAATTATTTCAGCTTTACCCGATTTAATTTTTAGGAGCTCAGCTGATGGTACTTTTATTGATTACCATGCACCTGACAATGATTTATTAATTGTACCACCGGAAGAGTTTATTGGTAAAAAGCCTACTGATTTTATGGCTCCCGATTTAGGCAATGAGTTAATAAAAATAATTAATCATGTTGTAACAAGTCAGGAGCTGGTAAACTACGAATATTCGTTAAACTTAAATGATAAGGAATATGATTTTGAAGGTAGGATAGTGCCTTTTGGTACCAGCGAAGTGTTGGCTATAATCAGAAACGTTACTGATAAAAAAATTGCAGAAAAAGGAATTAAAGAAAGTGAAGAACGCTTTAAATCATTGGTACATAATATTTCCGATATTATTTCATTAATAGATGAGAAAGGATTTATAAAATACCAGAGCTCATCTATAAAACAGATAATGGGTTATGAAGAAAATGAATTACAAGGTAAAAACATTTTCGAAATAGTTCATCCTGAAGATCACTTAATAGTGGCTCAAGCATTTAAAAATGCGATAGAAAATGAAGGTAATAGCCCTGTTGCCGAATTTAGATTGTTAAATAAAAACGGTGATTATATTTATTTAGAAGCCCAAGGTAATAACCAACTAAATAACCCTTCAATAAAAGCAATTGTTGTTAACTCCAGGGATATATCGCAAAAGAAAAAAGCAGAATTCGAAAAACTTCAATTGATAAAAGAACTTACACAAAATAACAAAGAGCTTAAGCAGTTCTCCTATATTACTTCGCATAACATGCGAGCTCCTGTAACCAATTTAATGGCCATTGCCGATTTAATAGATTTAAGTAAAATTGAAGATAATGATAATAAAGAACTGATTAAAGGCTTTAAAACATCAACATTTCATTTAAACGAGACATTAAATGATTTGATAAAAATTCTTATTATAAAAGAAAATACCAACCAAAATTTACAATACATTAAGCTGGATACGTGTTTAGAAGAAGTAAAATATTCCATTGACTCTATTATAAAAAATGCACACACACAAATAGAAGTAGATTTCTCAGCGTCCAATGAAATATACTTTAATAATGCTTATATGGAGAGCATATTTTTAAATTTAATTACCAACTCCATTAAGTATAAACATCAAGATCGAAATCCAATTATTAGCATATATACCCAATTAGTTAATGGGCAAACAGTGCTTTATTTTCGGGATAATGGCATTGGATTTAACGAAGAAAAGGTAAAAGGGAAAATTTTTGGCTTGTACCAAAAATTCCATAATCATCCTGACAGCAAAGGAATTGGTTTGTATTTAGTGCAATCACAAATTAGCTCATTGGGCGGAACCATAGATGTAGAAAGCAAAGAAGGTGTTGGTACAAAATTTATTATTACTTTTGCCAAAAAATAAAATATGATTCCTTTAGTATTATGTGTAGATGATGATTCCATAACATTGATGTTATGCAATATGATTATGCAAAAGGCTTCGTTTAGCAAAAAAACAATTACCGCCACCAATGGCAAAGATGCCTTAAGTTATTTTTACGAACAAAGGAAACTGCCTGTTGCAGAGCAAAGCCTACCCTCGTTAATATTGCTTGATTTGAATATGCCCGTTATGGACGGGTGGGAGTTTTTAGAATTGTTTAATAATGATTTTGCTGATTTTCATAAAAGCGTTAAAGTAGTTATTTTGTCATCGAGCGTAAATCCGGAGGATAAACAACGAGCACATTCTTACCCTTTAATTATTGATTTTATTCCCAAGCCTTTAAGTGCAGTAAGTTTAGAAAAAATTAAACAGTTAGATGAAATAAAATCGTTTTTTCAAAGTGCCGGAGTATAACCCAAAAGAAATATTACTAAGTTTAGTACAAACAAAAATGCCCTATGGTAAATACAAAGATGTAACCATTTGTAATATACCTGTCTACTATTTGGAGTGGATGCAAAGGCAAGGTTTCCCAAAAGGAAAGCTAGGTGTACAGTTAGAAACCATGTACGAAATTAAACTAAATGGCCTCGAACATTTATTAACCCCCTTGAAGAATATTTAAAAAGTAAAATGGAAAGCCATAAACATTTTATTATACATAAGCCATTTGGTTACCTAAGTCAGTTTGTTGTTGATATAAAAAAGAAAAAGCTTTTAGGAGAGTTATATCCATTTCCTGATGGTATAATGGCCATAGGTCGCTTAGATGAGGATAGTGAAGGACTTTTACTGTTAACTACAGATGGTGCCGTAAGCGAATACATACGCAGCCGCAAAGTAGAAAAAGAATACTACGCACAGGTAGATGGCTTAGTAACAGATGAAGCCATTGAGCAAATGCAAAAAGGCGTTGAAATTGGGATTAGAAATGTAAAATATATTACCCAGCCATGTAAAGTATTCCGTTTAGCAGATAAGCCAGGTTTTGCAGAACGAACAAAAAAAATAAGAGATGAAAGGCATGGCCCAACTTGCTGGATTTCCATTACACTTACCGAAGGCAAATACCGTCAGGTTAGAAAAATGACCGCAGCCGTTGGTTTTCCAACATTGCGACTTTTTAGGGTAAGGATTGGAAATACCGTATTAGGTACAATGGAACCCGGAGAAGTAACAGAAGTGAGCCAATTTAAAATTTAAAACCCTTAGACATTTAAAGGTTCATTACTTTGTATATTATTGGTTAACTATTTAACAGAATAAATTAACATAATTTCATTTTATTTGCGGCTCCAAAAAATATATTATGAAGTTTTTTATTGATACAGCCAATCTTGCTCAAATTAAAGAAGCAAACGATTTAGGAATTTTAGATGGTGTTACAACCAATCCGTCATTGATGGCAAAAGAAGGTATTAAAGGCGATGCTGCTGTAATACAACATTACAAAGATATTTGTGCTTTAGTAGATGGCGATGTAAGTGCAGAAGTAATTGCAACTACCTATGACGAAATAATTAAAGAGGGAGAGGCTTTAGCAGCACTGCATAAAAATATAGTGGTAAAAGTACCCATGATAAAAGATGGTATTAAGGCCATAAAATACTTTAGCACTAAAGGAATCAGAACCAACTGTACATTAGTATTTAGTGCGGGTCAGGCTATTTTAGCAGCCAAAGCAGGTGCTTCATATATATCGCCATTTGTTGGCAGGTTAGATGATATTGGGTTTGACGGAATGGAACTAATTGCTCAAATTTCGCATATATTTTCAGTACAAGGTTACGAAACAGAAATATTAGCAGCATCAATACGTAATCCAATACACATTATTAAATCAGCAGAAGCAGGTGCTGATATTATTACAAGCCCGCTTGATAGTATTTTAGCCTTGTTAAAACACCCTTTAACAGATAGTGGCTTAGAGAAATTTTTAGCAGACCATAAAAAATTAAATTCATAAAATTAAAATGCCCTGAATAATAAAAAGATTTAGGGCATTTTTTATATTTGAAATCTTTAACCAGCCACATTTAAAACTACTAACATGATAAGAAGACCCTTTAACTTACAAAAATGGATAGATGAAAACAGGCATTTATTAAAACCGCCTGTTGCTAATAAAAATTTATATCCAGAAGGAACAGATTATATTGTAATGATAGTTGGTGGGCCAAATGCCAGAAAAGATTATCACTATAATGAAACCGAAGAGTTGTTTTATCAATTAGAAGGAGAAATAACCGTTCGTATTCAGGAGGAGGGTAAAGCCGTTGATATAAAATTAGGCCCTGGTGATATGTTTTTATGCCCGCCAAATACCCCACATTCCCCATTAAGAACAGAAGGCTCCATTGGTTTGGTAATTGAAAGAGTTAGAAAAGGCAAAGGTTTAATGGACGGTTTAATGTGGTTTTGCGAAAAGTGCAACCATCAGTTAAAAGAATACAAGTTTGAGTTAAGTGATATAGAAACCGATTTCTTACCCCGTTTTAAAGAATTTTATAGCTCTGAAGAAGCACGTACTTGTAAAAATTGCGGGCACGTAATGGAAACAGATTCACGTTTTGTTTAATGCCAACCGAAGAAATAGAAAAATATTATATCAATATAGGCGAACTAGCTAAGAAGTTTGATGTTTCCGTTTCGTTAATTAGGTATTGGGAAAAAGAATTTAAACAATTCAGACCCGATACAACAGAAAAAGGTACCAGAAAGTACAGCAAAAAAAATATTGAAACATTTAGCCTGTTATATAGGTTAATAAAAACAGAAGGATACACCATTGAAGGTGCCAAAGAAAAATTAAATAAACAGCCCAAATTACAGAGCAATCAGGAAACCATTGAGAAATTAACGGAATTGAAAAGCTTTTTAACCAGACTGAATGATTTGATTGGATAGTTACAAGGCCAGAATTGCTAGTTTTTAAATTCAACATCCATAAATCAAAAAACATAAATCAAAAATCAAGAAATGTTTAATACCATAGAAGAAGCCATTGAGGATATAAAAAACGGTAAGATTATTATTGTTGTAGATGATGAAGACCGTGAAAATGAAGGAGATTTTTTAACAGCAGCACGAAACGTAACTCCCGAAGTTATCAATTTTATGGCCAAAGAAGGTCGCGGATTAATTTGTGCGCCACTTATTGATACCCGTTGCCAGGAGCTAAAGTTAGAGTTGATGGTGAGCGATAATACCACATTACACGAAACTCCATTCACCGTTTCAGTCGATTTATTGGGTAAAGGCTGTACAACAGGCATATCAGCACAAGACAGAGCCAAAACCGTACAGGCATTAATTGACCCCGCTACAAAACCAGAAGAATTAGGAAAACCCGGACATATATTTCCATTAAAAGCAAGACCAGAAGGTGTATTAAGAAGAGCCGGCCATACAGAAGCAGCTATTGATTTTGCACGTTTAGCAGGTTTTGAACCAGCGGGTTGTATAGTTGAAATACTGAATGAAGACGGAACCATGGCACGATTACCAGAATTGGTTAAAGTGGCCGAAAAGTTTGATATGAAGTTAGTAACTATTAAAGATTTAATAGCTTACCGATTAAAGAAAGAAAGTTTAATTCAAAGAATTATATCAGTTGATATGCCAACCGAATATGGTCATTTTGTTTTAACAGCATACAAACAAATTGATACCGATCAGGAACATCTAGTGCTTCAAAAAGGAACTTGGGAAGAAAATGAACCCGTTTTAGTACGTGTACATTCAAGTTGCGTTACAGGCGATATATTTCATAGCATGCGTTGCGATTGTGGTGATCAGTTGGCCAAATCAATGCAAATGATTGAAAAAGAAGGCAAAGGAGTTATTATATACATTAATCAGGAGGGCAGAGGTATTGGTTTAATTAATAAACTAAAAGCCTATAAATTACAGGAACAAGGTTTAGATACCGTTGAAGCCAATATAAAACTTGGTTTTAAAATGGACGAAAGAGATTATGGTGTAGGCGCACAAATGTTACGCGATATAGGAATTTGCAAAATGCGTTTAATGACGAATAATCCTACCAAACGTGCTGGGTTAATTGGCTATGGCTTAGAAATAGTAGAAAATGTACCCATTGTAGTAGAGTCAAATCCGCACAATAAAAAGTATTTCGAAACCAAGCGTGACAAAATGGGGCATGAGTTTACAAGCTAAACCCTAAATAATAAGTAAAATTATATATTTTCGCACCCATTATTCACTAAGTAAACATGAAGTTTTTTCAACATTTTGGTGAGTATTTATTGTTTTTAAAAGCAGTATTTACCAAGCCCGAAAAAAGTAAAATATTTATAAAGCAGATTTTTACAGAAAGCAATAGCATCGGAGTAGGTTCATTTGCCATTATATCATTAATCAGTTCATTTATTGGGGCCGTTTCAACTATTCAAATAGGCTACCAGTTAGTGAGTGGAATTTTACCCGATTACTTAATTGGCCGTATTGTACGCGATAGTAATATTTTAGAATTTGCTCCTACAGTAACAGCGTTAGTATTAGCTGGAAAAGTAGGTAGTAATATAGCTTCAGAAATTGGTACCATGAAAGTTACCGAGCAGATTGATGCATTAGAAATTATGGGTATAAATGCAGCCAATTATACCTCATTAGCCAAAATTATATCAGGCATATTAACCATACCCATGTTGGTTTTGTATGCTATGTTATTAAGCTTAATAGGCGGAGCCATCTCGGGTTGGGCCTCAGGAATTATAAGCGTTGAAAGTTTTGTAAAAGGATTGAGAACCGACTTTATGGGATACAATCTCGTTTTTGCTATGACCAAAGCATATACCTTTTCATTTTTAATTACTTCAGTTTCAGCTTTTCAGGGTTTCAGAACACAAGGAGGAGCTTTAGAAGTAGGAGAGAGTAGTACAAAAGCTGTGGTTTACAGTTGTATGAGTATTATATTTTTTGATTATATCATTTCACAATTAATGTTATTCAAATGATAAAATTAGAAAACATAAATAAAACATTTGGTACCAAACAAGTGCTTAAAAACATATCAGCCAATTTTTATACCGGTAAGTGTAACTTCGTAATAGGAGCGAGCGGTGGCGGTAAATCAGTATTAATGAAGTGCATGGTGGGTTTACTCACGCCCGAAACAGGCAGCATTATGTTTGATGACAGGAACTTTTTAAAGCTCAATTACAAAGAAAAAATAAACGTAAGAAAAGACATAGGCATGTTGTTTCAGAATACAGCCCTGTTTGATTCATTAAATGTAGAAGATAATGTGGCATTTCCTCTACGTATGTTTACCGATTTTACAGAAGAACAGATTTTAGAAAGAGTAAACTTCTGTTTAAGCAGGGTAAACCTGGTAAATGTAAACAAACTGTTCCCCTCCAATATTTCAGGTGGACAAAAGAAACGTGTTGGTATTGCCCGCGCCATAGCCTTAAATCCTAAATATTTATTTTGCGATGAGCCTAATTCAGGCCTTGATCCATTAACAAGCCGTGTTATAGACGAACTGATTAAAGATATTACTAAAGAGTACAATATAACTACCATTATAAATACCCATGATATGAAGAGCTTGTTCGTGATGGGAGAAAACATTGTATTTATTCATCAGGGACAAAAATGGTGGGAAGGTGAAAAAGAAGGTATACGCTCTTCAGGAAATAGAGAGCTATTGGCTTTTATGGAAGCCAGCGAATTTTAAATACATTTTAAATGTTATTTAATTCAATTATAATTAGCTTACTTTGCTTCAAGGCTTCCCATTTTTAAAAATGAAACAGTACAGAGTAACAACCTTAAGTGTGCATAAACAAATAAAAATAGGAGTACTTTTAGTAGTTTTATTTTTTAGTGGATTACGCTTAATAGCTCAGGAAAACAATGTTTTGTTTGATAGTTTAAGAGACGAAAGCCGTAAAAACTATTTTTCTGGAAATTTCGAAAAAGCTTTTGAAATTAATGATTATGTACTTAAATTAGCCATTGAGAAGAAAGAAAAAAAGTATCAAATTTATTCGTTGAATACTTTTATGTTCTATTCCATTAATGACAATAAATATCTACCTGCCTTTAATGCTTCAGAGGAAGCCATACATATAGCAAAAGAAATAAAAAACGATACCCTTTTAGCCTATTTATACATTTACAGAAGTGAGTTATTGGCAAAAATAAACAATACTGATGGTGCAATAACCTATTTGCTAAAAGCAAAAAGGATATTGATGAAATTTGATGATTACGAGAGTTCATTACTACTCAACTCAACCCTTGCTTTATTTTATTACAACCAAAAAGAGTATTCAAAAGCAATTCAATACTTTAAATTAGCATTGGAACAATATGCTAAAAAGAAAGATACAAATAATTATAGAGGAGCTTTCGATAATATAGGTTTATGTTACAGAAATTTAGGTAACTACAAGTTAGCCGAATTTTATTTTAAGCAAGCCATCCATTTTTCAAAGTCATTTAAATCAGATATTGGAGAAGTAAATGCCAATATCAATTTAGCTGTCAATTATTCATTACAAAAAGACTTTAATAAAGCCATTAGTATTGCTAATTATACCGTTAGTCTTATTAAGAAATATAAAATTACCGATAACTACTTAATTGAAATTAGCACACAACTGGCTAAAATATATTTAGAAAAGAAAGATTTAAAAAAACTAGATTCAGTTATGAATCAGTTAGGTAAATTGTTTTATGATGATAAAGTAATAAGTGAACAAAGGCTAAATTATTTAGAAGTTGTATATAAGCGGAACAAAATGGCCGAAAGCCCTAATTATGTATACGATTTTGAAAACTTTATTGCAATAAAAGATTCGTTAGAAGGCCTTAAAAAAGTGAAGCTGGATAGCGGTGTCAGTAATAAATATGAAATAGCCGAAAAGCTTGAAAATTATACCGACATAGAACAAAACTTAAAAATAGAAAAGGTAGAAAAAACATGGGCCATCTACTTAATCATTATCATTTCAATAGCAGTTATTGTTCTATCTTTCTTAATTTATAAAGCCCAGAAAAATATAAAAAATGCCAATTTGCTGAAAGAAGAAATTACCCAAAAGAACAAAGAGCTGGAAATTTTAAACAAGCAAAAAGATTATATATTAGCTACTGTAGCACATGATTTGAGAGGTCCTATAGGCAACATAAGCAGTATTACAAGCTTTATAGAAGAAGAAACCGTTTTAAGCGAAGACAATAAAAACTTTATTAAGCTTATCAATCAAAGCGTTGATTTATCATTAAATATAATCAGTGATTTAGTTGATGCGATTGCTTTAGACAATAAAACAATGTTACTAAAGCAAGATAAGATTTTACTAAAAGAAACGATTGAAACGGTGCTTAGAATGTTGCAAACCCAGATAAACAAAAAAGAAATTTCAATACATACTGATTATTTTGATGGCCTGGAAATTAAAGGAGATAAGAACTTAATAATAAGAGTGTTTTTTAATATCATATCCAATGCGGTTAAGTTTGGACGAAAAAATACAGAAATAGCCATTGAGACCATTTTGTTTGATGAGAACAATGTATTGATAAAAATTATTGATAACGGAATAGGAATAGAAGAAGAACATTTAGCGGCTATTTTCGAACCTTTTACAGCATTATCAAAAAAAGGAACGGCAGGCGAAAAATCAACAGGTTTAGGCTTATCAATTGCTAAAAAAATAGTGGAGCTACATCATGGTCGGATTTGGGTTGAAAGTAAATTAGACGAAGGTTCTACGTTTAATGTGGTATTGCCATTAAATTATTTAAATCAGATTTTAAAAAGCATCCCGGCTAATTTTTAGAGCATTTATAAGCATGTTACAGCTTGTATTGTAACCATGTGGACAAACATTGAAAAACCTTCATTGGCAAAAAACTTAAAAAAGTATACTTTTGCCAAAACCCAAACCACCTTGAATAAGTTAATTAATAAATTTCCTGCAGTGTTACTTTTAGCCGATGGCACTGTATTTAAAGGCACTTCTATTGGTAAAATTGGTACAACCGTTGGTGAAATATGCTTTAATACAGGCATGACCGGCTACCAGGAAGTATTTACCGACCCTAGTTATTTTGGACAGATTTTAGTAGAAACCAATGTTCATATTGGTAATTATGGTGTTCATAATGACGAAATTGAAAGCAGCGATATAAAAATTGCCGGTTTAGTTTGTAAAAGTTTTAACGTAGTACACGATAGGAAACAAGCCTCACAAACCATTCAGGAATATTTTGCATTGAATAACTTGGTTGGAATAGCCGATGTAGATACAAGAGCTATTGTTAGGCACATTCGCCAGAAAGGGGCAATGAATTGTATTATTTCATCAGAAGAAAAAACAATAGAAGAGTTACAGGCTGAATTAGCTAAAGCACCTTCAATGGAAGGTTTAGAACTTTCAAGTAAAGTTTCAACTCCCGAAACCTATTATGTAGGCAATGAAAATGCAGCTCGCAAAGTAGCCGTACTTGACTTAGGAGTAAAACAAAATATATTACGTTGTTTAGCTGACAGAGACAATTACCTAGCTGTTTTTAATTGCAAAACATCATTTCAGGAAATGATGAAATTTAAACCTGACGGTTTTATGATATCAAATGGTCCTGGCGACCCCAGTGTTATGCCATATGCAGTAGATACTGTTAAACAAATTGTTGATGCAGGAGTTCCATTGTTTGGTATTTGTTTAGGTCACCAGATATTGGCCGAAAGTCAGGGATTAGAAACATTTAAGATGCACAACGGGCACAGAGGCTTAAATCATCCGGTAAAAAATTTAGTAACCGGGTTAAGTGAAATTACCTCTCAAAATCACGGTTTTGCTGTTAAAGCAGATGATGTAACAAGTAATGACAATATAGAAGTAACACATATTAACTTAAACGATAATACCATTGAAGGCATAAAATTGAAAAACAAAAAAGCTTTTTCAGTCCAATACCATCCGGAGGCAGCACCAGGCCCTCATGATAGCAGGTACTTATTCGATGACTTTGTGAAAATAATGAATTAAAAAACCAATCGGTTTGAATTTTTAGTGATAAAATAGATTACATAATATACTTAACTTAAAAAATTAAATAAAAAATGGGCTCAATTGTAGAAATTAAAGCAAGACAAATTCTTGATTCAAGAGGAAATCCAACGGTAGAAGTGGATGTAACAACAGAAGACGGTGCATTAGGAAGAGCAGCCGTTCCAAGTGGTGCATCTACAGGAGCACATGAGGCAGTGGAATTACGCGATGGTGATAAAGCTGTTTATTTAGGCAAAGGTGTTTTAAAAGCAGTTGAGAACATAAATGGTAAAATAGCTGATGCGCTTTTAGGAGTTGATGTATTTGAGCAAAACAATATAGATGCAGCCATGATTGCTTTGGACGGAACTGAAAATAAAGCAGTTTTAGGAGCCAATGCAATTTTAGCAGTTTCATTAGCTTGTGCAAAAGCAGGAGCCATTGAATCTAATATGCCTTTATACCGTTATGTTGGAGGAGTAAATGCAAATACGCTGCCTATTCCTATGATGAATATAGTGAATGGCGGTTCGCATGCTGATAATTCTATTGATTTCCAGGAGTTCATGATTATGCCTGTTGGTGCCGATAGCTTTAGCAGGGCATTACAAATGGGAACAGAAGTTTTTCATCATTTAAAAGCAGTTTTAAAATCCAAAGGTTATTCAACCAATGTGGGTGATGAAGGTGGTTTTGCTCCCAATATTAAATCGAACGAAGAAGCAATAGAAACGGTATTAACAGCTATAGAAAAAGCAGGTTTTAAACCGGGACAAGATATTTATATAGCAATGGATGCTGCAACAACCGAGTTTTACGATGAAAAAACAGGTTTGTACACATTTAAAAAATCAGATGGAAAACAAATGACTTCATCAGAAATGGTGAGCTATTGGAAAACATGGTGCGATAAATATCCGATTATTTCAATTGAAGATGGTTTAGCGGAAGATGATTGGGCTGGATGGGCTGAATTAACCCAAGTATTAGGTAGCAAAGTGCAATTGGTAGGGGACGATTTGTTTGTAACCAACACCAAACGTTTGGCTGATGGAATTAAAAAAGGAGTAGCCAATTCTATTTTAGTAAAAGTAAATCAAATTGGTAGTTTAACTGAAACTATTGATGCTGTTAATTTAGCTACACGTAATTCATATACCAATATTATGAGTCATAGAAGTGGCGAGACTGAAGATACTACTATTGCCGATTTAGCTGTTGCTTTAAATAGCGGACAGATTAAAACGGGTTCAGCAAGTAGAACAGATAGAATTGCTAAATACAACCAACTATTACGTATAGAAGAAGAATTAGGAGGAAATGCTTATTATCCTGGTTTGGATTTTAAATTTTTAAAAAAATAAGATCATTATTGATGCTTTCCATGGTTTAAACTGGAACAAATGCAAAAACTAGTACTCAAATATTATAAATATTTAATAAACAAATATGCCATAGCAACCGGGTTATTTTTGTTTGTTTTACTATTTAGTGATAGGAATGGATTAGTCAATCAATGGGAACAGAAAACCAAGTATAACAGGGTTTTAGAAGAAAATAAGTATTTTAAAACAGAGATAGAAAAGCTGAATAAGGATTACGTTAACTTGTTTTCAAATGCAAAAAATTTAGAGAAATATGCACGTGAAAAGTATTTGATGAAACGTGATGATGAAGATGTTTTTATTATTGTAAAAAAATAGTTTGCATTTTTATTTGATAATCTTACATTTGCAAGCCCAATGAAGGGAGGTGTAAAGGGATATGATATATATTAACGTAAAAGAAAACGAATCATTAGACAAAGCGCTAAAAAAATTCAAAAAGAAGTTTGAGAAAACTGGTGTTGTTAAGGAATTACGCGCTCGTCAATCATTTGTTAAACCATGTATTCAAAATCGTATGCAAAACATTCGTGCAGCATATAAACAAAAAATGCAGCAACAAGTTGAAGCATAATTAATAACTAATTTTAGTAAAAATTACAAAAGCCCATTTTTTAAATGGGCTTTTTGTTTGTTTTTTCAAGAAAAATTGTACATTATTGCTTTCTAAAATATTTATAAATGAAAAAAACACTCATTACAATAATTACACTTTCAGTTATTTTATTCAGTTCTTGCGAAGAAAAGAAAACAACAACTCCAACAACAACTACCACCACATCAACCACCAGTACTACCTCAACAACTAGTAGTACCAGCAGTGGTCAATTTATAAAAGGAACTTTTGATGGTCAAACCATTAATTTTACTTCATTTTTAGCAGAAAGATCAGAAGTTGATCAACCTTATCCAAAATTGACTATTATTGGAAGCAAAAGTGCAACAGAACAAAATCCAAGAATAGAATTTGCATTAGGACATGTTGGAACAACTTGGCCCAATGATTTGAGTTTTGTTTTAAATTCAACTAACACTTATTATTTTAGATATTATCAAAACGATGTTGTTTTCCATACTAGTAGTATACTAGATGAGCAAGAAGGCTCATTTAATATTAACTTTACTAAATGTAATTTTGCTCCAAATGGTATCATAAGTGGTACATTTAGTGGTTTATTAGCCATTGAAACAGATACAACTAAAATGAAAGTTGAAAATGGTTCATTTTACATTCAGTTAAACGATAAATAATATTCTTAAATAAAAGACTATTTATTTCGTTTGTAGATAACATAGCAAAATTCATTTATCTGAAATTGCTATTTTTGATTTTTTAATAAAAATTAATGCTAAAAAAAATATTATATATAAGTACTCTTGTTATATCTGCAACCTGCCTGCATGCACAAACAATAGTGAGTGATAATGCAGCGTTTCTTGCATCTATTGACTCGAATACTATAAAGCTTAGAAATAAGTTATTTCCGGTTGTTTGGCAAGGCGATTTGAATATATATGGATTTGATGAAAATGAAGTTCCTATTTATTCTGACCAAGACATTAAAGCCAGACTTAATTTATTGGAATCGGAAATTCCTTTAGATTACAACGAAAACGTAAGACCCTACATTGATTTGTACACGGTTAGAAAACGTAAATTATTGGCTAAAGTACTTACTTTATCTAAATTATATTTCCCAATTATTGAAGAAATATTTGATAGAGAAGGAATTCCTTTGGAAATGAAATACCTTGCTGTAATAGAGTCAGCTTTAAACCATGGAGCAACAAGCCCTGTTGGTGCAGCTGGTATGTGGCAGTTTATGGCACCTACGGGTAAAATGTATGGTTTAAAAACTACCAGTGCTTTAGATGAAAGACGTGATTTTATTAAATCAACAGAAGCATCGGTAAAGTATTTTAAAAATTCGTACCGTGTTTATGGCGATTGGTTATTGGTTATAGCAAGTTATAACTGTGGAGTTGGAAACGTAAATAAAGCAATCAGAAAAAGTGGAGGTAAAAGAAACTTCTGGTCTATCATGCCTTATTTACCAAGAGAAACCCGTGGTTATGTTCCAGCATTTATTGCTGCTACTTATGCCATGAACTATGCTTCGGAACATAATATTTACCCAACAGAGTTAGATTTAAATTACCATACTGATACCGTTTTAGTGGATAACAGATATTCATTAGAGCAATTATCGATGGCATTAGAAATGCCTTTGGATGAGTTAAAACAATTAAATCCATCACTTAGAAAAGGTTTTATACCGTTTACGGGTGAAAAAATTTCTTTAACTCTGCCTTATAATAAAGTAATCAAATTCTCATCTATCAATAATTTTGATAATTTAAATTTAGTGGATGAGCACCTTATTGCTTTAGCTGATAAACAAGATAAAAACTATCATAAAAAGCATAAGCAAGAGAAAATTTATTATAAAGTTAAAAGGGGCGACCTTTTAGCCTCTATTGCTGAACAATATGATGTTACTATAAAACAACTTAAAAAGTGGAATCGAATAAAAAGTTCTAAATTGAAAAAAGGACAACGATTAACCATTTATCCAAATAAAGCTTAGTGTAAACTAAGCTTTTTTTATGCACTAAAAGTTGTTATAAAATTCAATAAAATGTTGATAGTACTAAGTATAAATTAAATAGTTTTGTTATTTAAAAGCCATTTAGAAGAATATACAATTCATGGACGAATTAAACGAGAATAAAGAAGAAAATAAAGACGCACAAAATAAGAACGAATACCATGTTGTTGCTGTAAATGGGTTGTATCAAGACTGGTTTTTAGATTATGCAAGCTATGTTATATTAGAACGTGCTGTACCTGCAATTGAAGATGGTTTGAAACCTGTTCAACGCAGAATATTACACAGCATGAAGGAAATGGATGATGGCAGGTATAACAAGGTTGCTAATATTATTGGGCAAACTATGCAGTACCATCCTCATGGCGATGCTGCTATTGGCGATGCTTTGGTTAACTTAGGTCAGAAAGATTTATTGATGGATTGCCAGGGTAACTGGGGCGATATTAGAACCGGTGACTCTGCAGCAGCTCCTCGTTATATTGAATCACGCTTATCAAAATTTGCGCTTGAAGTAGCTTTTAACGGACAAACAACTTCGTGGCAAAGTAGCTACGATGGTCGTAAAAAAGAGCCTATTTCTTTACCAATGAAGTTTCCTTTGCTATTGGCACAGGGAGTTGAAGGTATTGCTGTTGGTTTGGCTACTAAAGTTTTGCCTCACAATTTTATTGAATTAATCAATGCGTCTATTGATTATTTAAAAGGCAAAAAATTTGACTTGGTACCTGATTTTCCTACAGGTGGTTATGTGGATACGGGTAATTATAACCAAGGGCAAAAAGGAGGGAAAGTACGTTGCCGAGCTAAAATTGAAGAGTTTGATAAAAAGACTTTATTGATTAAGGATATTCCATTTGGAACTACTACCACTAGTTTAATTGATAGCATTATTAAAGCGAATGATGCCAATAAAATAAAAATAAAAAAGGTAATTGATAATACGGCTAAGGACGTTGAAATTGAAATTCAATTAGCTCCAGGTGTTTCTCCTGATATTACCATTGATGCTTTATATGCATTTACAGATTGCGAAATATCAATATCGCCTAACACATGTGTAATTATTGACGATAAACCACATTTTATGTCGGTTAATGAGTTGTTGAAAATAAGCACTGAAAAAACACTTGAATTATTAAGACGCGAACTTGAAATAAGAAAAGGTGAATTAGAAGAAAACTGGCACTACGCATCACTTGAAAAAATATTTATAGAAAATAGAATATACAGAGACATTGAGGAATGTGAAACTTTTGAAGATGTAATTGATACCATTTGGCGTGGTATGAATAAGTTTAAGAAGTTGTATATACGTGAATTGAATGAAGATGATATTCTGAGATTGACGGAAATAAAAATTAAACGTATATCAAAATATGATGGTTTTAAAGCGGATGACTATATAGCCCGTATACAAGCCGAGTTGGAACAGGTTAAGAACGATATTGAAAATTTACGTGTTTATGCTATTAAATATTTTGAAAATTTATTGAAGAAATACGGCAAAGGACGTGAACGCAAAAGTGAAATAAAAACTTTTGACGTGATTGATTCGAAAACGGTTGCTATAGCTAATCAGAAATTGTATTTAAACAGAGCGGAAGGTTTTGTGGGAACTGGTTTAAAGAAGGACGAATACATTTGCGACTGTTCTGATTTGGATGATATTATTGTGTTTAGACGTGATGGTAAAATGCAGGTAAGCAAAGTGCAGGATAAAGCCTTTATGGGCAAAGATATTTTGTATGCCAATGTGTTTAAAAAGAATGATGATAGGATGACCTACAATATGATTTATATTGATGGGAAAACCAAAGTAAGTTATGCTAAACGTTTTAATGTTACGGGCATTACCAGAGATAAAGAATATGATTTAACCTTAGGTTCGCCTAATTCTAAAATTCTTTATTTTACAGCCAATGTGAATAGCGAAGCTGAAGTAGTAAGCGTAACTTTAAGTCCATTGAGCCATGCACGTAAACTGGCTTTTGATTACGATTTTGCTGAATTAACCATAAAAGGCAGAGGTGTTCAGGGTAATATATTGTCAAAATATCTGGTTAAGTCTATCAAACAAAAAACAAAAGGTGTAAGTACCATTGGTGGTAGAGAAATTTGGTATGATGATGTAATTGGTAGATTGAATAGCGATGGCCGTGGTAAATACATTGGTAGTTTTTTAAATGATGATTTGATATTGGTAATGTATAAAGATGGAAACTATGAGTTAACCAACTTTGAATTAACCAACCATTACGATGCACCGCAGGTAATGCATATCAATAAGTTTTATCCGGAAAAACCATTGAGTGTTGTGTACTTAGATTTTAAACAAAAAACGTATTATGTAAAACGTTTTTTAATTGAAACAAAAACCATCAATTCTAAATTTTTATTTATTAGCGAAGGCGAAAAAAATACCTGCGTTATAGCATCTGATTTAAAAACACCATTGATAAAAGTATTAACGGGTAAAAACAAAAAAGAAGCCGTTGAAGAAACCATTAATTTAAGTGAATTTATTGATGTAAAAGGATGGAAAGCTATTGGTAATAAATTAGGTGGATCTGAAATTTTATCTATTGAAATGCCAGAAGGTCAAGCAGACCCTGAAGAGGAAAAGACAAACGAAGAAAATACAGAAGAAGTTGTTAATCAACCGGAGTTGTTTAATGATGACTTTATAAAAGAGGAGCAAGAGTTGGTGAAAAAATTGTTGGAGGACGATGAAGAAGAAAAACCAACTAAACCGGCATTGCCTAAGTTAAAGAAAATTACGCCAAAGCCCGACTCTGATCAACCTAAATTATTCTAATAACAAAATAGTATGCACGAAGAAAAACACTTTGAAGGAAGTCAATTGGTTCGCGATATAGTAATTGGTATGAGTGATGGATTGACTGTTCCTTTTGCTCTTTCAGCTGGATTAAGTGGTGCTGCTATTGGTAATAATGTAATTGTTACTGCCGGCTTGGCCGAAATTGTTGCAGGAAGCATTGCTATGGGTTTGGGCGGATACTTAGCAGGGAGAACAGAAATTGACCATTATAACAGTGAAGTAAAAAGGGAATATTACGAAGTAGATCATTACCCGGAACGTGAAAAACAAGAAGTAGCTGAAGTGTTTGCAGAGTACGGTTTAAGTATTGAACACCAAAATATAATAGTGGAAGGATTGGCTAAGGATAAAGACCGTTGGGTTGACTTTATGATGAAATTTGAATTGGGTTTGGATAAGCCTAATATCAATGCGGCACGAAATAGTGCCGCGGCTATAGGCTTCTCCTATATAGTTGGTGGTATTATTCCCCTTTTAGCTTATTTTCCTGTATTTGGTTTAACCAACAGTATGGCTTTGTTATATAGTTGTGTGGTTACGGCTATTAGTTTATTTATATTCGGGTACTTTAAAACAAAAATAATCGGGCAGCCACCATTGAAGGGGGCTATTAAGGTTTTATGTATTGGAGCAGCTGCCGCTGCAAGTGCTTATTTTATAGCAGGCCTGTTTAATTAGTTATGAGAAATAAATTACTCTTCCTATCTATTATAATTATCACTTTTGCTTTACAGTTAAAGGCTCAAAATCCCATTGAAATAGGTACTTTAAATTCGGCAAATGAAGAGTTATTGCTTTCGGGTAAAAACAAATCGGCTTTACGTATAGCTTATATCAGAACGTTTAATGACGGTAGAAAATTAGATTCTGTTTGGGTAGAGAATGTAGGAGGAAGAAAATTTTTATTGATGGCCGGCACACGTATGAATGTAAAGAGCTTAACCGCTGTTAGTATTAGTATTATAAACAATAAAGTTTATGTAGAAAATACTACTGAAGTTAAAACCTGTGCCAATGGCTCATGTACTGCGTGTAGCTTTTTTGTAGAGCATAATAAAGTAGTAGCATGTAAGTGTGAGTCGACAGGAACGGTGAGTAATCATTGTACTTTTAAAGTAAATGATGCTGTTGTTTTTTATACTGTTTTATCGAAATTGAATACGGGGCAATAATAGGATAGAGGGCAGATTTATTTTTTTGCTCTTATATAACTAACGGCCATGCGTATTTGATCAAAAGTTACTTCCTTAGGTAATTCGGCCTTTAATTCACCAAAACGTTCTTTACCATTTTGTAATAATGTGGCAACCTGCTCTATTATTTCTTCTGTTACAAAATCAAGTGCATTTAATTCTCCTAAATCAACATAATGGGCTAAATGTCCACCAATGGTAGATATTGCCATTCCTCTTATACCGGCTATTTCGTCTATTGACTTACCATCTTTGTATAATTTAAAGCTTTCTTCTTTCGAATTTATTTTGGCTGCTTTCTCTTTACTGCTTTCTGTTATTATTTCTGGTATATCAATTACCCCATCTATTTTTAAATCAAAAGAACCCAGTGTAGCGTGTTGAATAGCTGAAATCTTTTTCCAGGTGAAGTTTTTTACTTTTGTTAAATTACTGATGAACTGTTTTGTTTTTTGTTTAGGCCTTAACTGTTCTTCCATATTTTGAAGTGGTTTATAAGCCAGCTCCATTAGTTTTGGTGTAAAATATTGTTTGGCACTTTTTATCCTTTCGCTTAATAATTGTTCATTCAGTGTAGGTTCAGTAATAATTTCTTCTATCCTGATTTTAAATTTGTCAGCTACAATTCTGTGTTCGTTTAAGCTGTGTATAATAGCACCTAGTTGTATTAAGGTCTCTTCTTTCTCCGGAATTTGTTTGGTGGCGGTATAAGCTTCAAACTGGGTAAATTCAATAAGTATTTTTCTTAAGTCAAATGTTTTGTATAATTGAATTAAGCCATATTCAAACTTTGCCTTATCAAGGTTATCTAGTAACTCTTGCTCGTTTGATTGTTTCAATGAAAACTGGACTATCCTTTCATCGCTCAAAATACTGTTTTGGTATATTCTGCTGAGTAATGTTAATCCATCAAAAGTTCTGCATCTGCTCAATGCTACATACACCTGCCCGGCTGCAAATGAAGCACCCGCATCTATAGCTAACCTGTCAAAAGTGAGTCCCTGGCTTTTGTGAATAGTAATGGCCCAGGCCAGCCTGATAGGGAATTGCCTGAAGTTGCCTATCTCTTCTTCTTCAATGGTGTTTTCGTCCCTGTTTAAATTGTATCTTATATTTCTCCAGGTTTCTTTTTCTATTTTTAGTTCATCATCGTTTTCAAAAACGACTACAATATCATCTTTATGTATTGATTTTATTTTGGCTAGTTTTCCGTTGAAATAACGCTTTTCAATGTCGTTTTTGATAAACATTATTTGTGCGCCCTCTTTCAGTTCAAGGCTCTTTTCTGCGGGTAATGCTTTTTCGTTAAAATCGCCAGTAATTTCTCCTTCAAACACAAAACTTTCCGATTCTATTTCTGCCAGTTTTTGTTGGTTCATATTATCAGCCGTTCTGTTGTGTGTGGTTAAGGTTATCAATCCATCAACATAACGTGCAGCCTCAGGGTCGAAACGTTCTTGCAGTAATTCAAAGTCATATTCATCCATATTATTGTGGCGAATATTGTTCAGTAAATTGATGAACTTCTCTTCCTTTTGCCTGTATATTTTAAATAATTCTAAGTGGGCAGGATTTAATTCTGCGTAGGCTTGAGAGCTAAAGAAAAAAGGGCTTTTGTAGTATTGGCTTAAAAGCGACCATTCGTTATCAGTAGTTACGGGTGGTAACTGATACATGTCGCCAATAAATAACACTTGTACACCACCAAAAGCTATTTGGCTACGTTTATAATACTTGAGTGTTTCTGAAATGCAATCAAGCATATCAGCACGTAACATACTTACTTCATCTATAATGAGTAAATCAAGTTCGTTAAGTAATTCAATTTTTTCACGGTTGAACTTTACGTTTTTAAAATGGGTAAATTTATTAACGTAATCTATTTGTCCAAAACCATGATTCCCATCTTTAATAAAAGGTAAAAAAGGAAGTTGAAAAAATGAATGCATGGTAACGCCACCTGCATTAATAGCGGCTACTCCTGTAGGGGCAACAACTACCATTCGTTTGTTACAGGTTTGTTGTATATGTTTTAAGAAGGTGGTTTTACCTGTACCTGCTTTACCTGTTAAAAATAAACTTATGTTGGTGTTTTTTACAAGGTCGCTTGCTAGGTTAAAGGTTATATTGTCGTTATCAGTAGTATCAATGTCACTCATTCTCTACAATGATAAACGAATTATATAAATGCTTTTAAACATTTAATATACCAATAAAATAAGGATTGTTTGTGATTGAATTATCGGGCTAATAAAATCCATGCATCAGGATTTTCGCTTTCATGAATAGTATTTAAAGCGATGGTACTTGCATTAAAATCATTCAATTTTTTATAGGTTACAAAAAATTTAATATCCCTTGATTTGGTTTTTGGATTGGCTATTAATTCTGCTTCCGGGTAACCTTCTTTGGTTAGCTCCTGCAATAATTTATTAGCACGTTTTTCTGTTTCAAAGGCACCTGCAATAATGTAGTAGGATGATTTTTCTGCAATGGTTGCTGTTAATACTTCTGTTACTATTTCGTTTATAGGTTTGCTTTCTTCTGTAACAGTAATTGGTTTAGCAATTACGCTATCCATATTGGTATTATCAGGAGTATTATTTATAGCATTGCTATCTATTATAATATCTTGAGCAGGTGGGGTTACAGGAACAGCTTTTTCTATAACTGTAGGAGTAGGCGTAATAGTTTCTGTTGCCGACTTAAAGTTATTGTCGAACCAAGTTTTTATGGTAACGCCTAAGTTTAATTCGTTGTATTTATTTCTGATAGGGGTTAGGCTTCCTTCTTGCAAAAAAATATAAGCATTTAGCGCTAATACTAAAACCAATACGGAGCCAATAGCAGTAAAGGTTAAACCTCTGCCACTTCTTTTTGATTTTGTTTTTGGTAAAACTGCTACATTATCATTTACTACTACTTCTTCTTCAGTGGTTGGAACAATAGTTTCAGTATAATTGGTAATTATTTTACTGGTTTTAGCATCACTACCAGTATTTAGTCTGATAGGTTGTAAACCAAATGAGTGGAGTAAAAAGTTGGTGTTTTTCTCAGGTGTAAAAACAAGGTTTCTATCTACGTTATGGGTAAAAACACCTAATCCTGATAAAACAATTTGTCCGTTATAGTTCAGTAAGTGATCAAAATTGGCTACTTCTGTTTCTATAATTTTGATAGCGTCAACGTAATTTATTTTTAAGTAATCGGCTACTTTGGTCGCTAAAAGACCATCGTTTAGTTTTAATTGCGCATTAAAAGTAATGGTTTTTGTTGGCGGATTAATGACCATAGAAACAGGGTCAATAGTAGCACTTTGTTGGTGCGCTAAAAAGCCTCCCAAGTTTGGAACTATTACACAATTGTGGTTGTACAATAGGCTATTAACTAATGACCATATATTAACTTCTACCTGCATCTATCTTGATTAATTACTCAAATATAACGTATGCAATATAGTAAAAATGCCTAAGCTATCAACATTTACGTGTAAAAAGTTAATTGCGACTTTTTGTTGTTTGGTTTACAAGTACTAATACGGTGGAAAACTTGTTAGCTGTTTACCTATTTAAATGAATTTGACTGACTTTTGTTTTTAAAGCAATTTGAGTTTGGCAAATTTTAGCACAATCATTTTTTTTCCAAAATTTTCAAATTCAATTTCGGCTTTTTTTCCATCGCCAGCTCCATCTAAATTGATGACCATTCCAAATCCAAATCGTTGGTGTTCTACTTTTTGGCTTAATTGTATTTTGCTGGTATCGTCTCCTATAAAATTAGGGTCGCCAGCTGGAGGAGGAGCAACCGTTGTTTTGGGTTGTGTGGTAAATTTTTGTCCTACTGTTGATGTGGCCGTTTTTGTTGCAGGTAAGCCGGGTTTACCAAATCGAGAGTTGGTATTACCATAGCTACCACGTGGCGATGAACCTATGCTATCGCTACCTTTACTGAATATAGCATCCATTTGCAGGTATTGTGGGTTTAACTCACTTAAAAACCTACTGGGTTCGCAATTACTAATGGTACCAAATTTAAACCGACTTGTGGCAAATGAAAGGGTCAGTTTTTTCATGGCTCTTGTTACGGCCACATAAAATAGTCTTCTTTCTTCTTCTAGTTCTTGTCGGCTGTTTAATGAAAGTTGTGAGGGGAATAAATTTTCTTCTAAACCTACAATATATACATGTTTAAATTCAAGTCCTTTTGAGGAGTGAATAGTCATTAAGGTTACTTTGTCTCTATCGCTTGGGTCTTCGTTGTCGGCATTGGTTAGTAAAGCAATGTCTGACATATACTCTTCTAAAATACCATATTTTTGTACACCATCATCATCCACACTATCGTCTACACTAAACTCTTTTATACCATTTAATAACTCTTCAATGTTTTTATAGTGAGCAATCCCTTCTACCGTTTTGTCTTCATATAAAGTTTTCAATAATCCTGTTTGTGTGGCAATATGCATAGCTATTTCATAAGCCGGTTTCTGCAACATGGTTTGAAAACTTTTAATCATTAACACAAAGTCGTTCAAAACATCACTCCCTTTAAAACCAAATTCTGCTGAGCGTTGTAGTGTGTCAAATAAACTAATATTGTTTTCCGAGGCTATAACGGTTAATTTATCTAAAGTGGTTTTACCAATTCCTCTTGTTGGGTAATTGATAATTCGTTTTAGTGCTTCTTCGTCATTGGGGTTAAGTACTACTCTGAAATAGGCTATTATGTCTTTTATTTCTTTACGCTGATAAAAACTAAGTCCCCCATAAATTTTGTATGGAATATTCATTTTGCGTAAAGCTTCCTCCAATGAACGACTTTGGGCATTTGTTCTATACAAAATGGCAAACTCATTGTTCATGGCGTGTGTATTCATTTTTTCCTGAAAAATGCTGCCGGCTACCATTCGCCCTTCTTCATTATCGGTTAAAGCTCTGAGTACTTTAATTTTTTCTCCTAAATCGTTGGTGGTAAATACTTTTTTAGGTATTTGGTCTTTGTTCAGTTTTATTAAATCGCCTGCTGCCTCCACTATGGTTTGTGTACTTCTATAGTTTTGTTCCAGTTTAAATACTCTGGTATCAGGGAAATCGCGTTGAAAGCCTAAAATATTGGCAATCGTTGCTCCCCTGAAAGCATAAATACTTTGTGCGTCATCGCCTACCACTGCTACATTTTGATGCACAGCTGAAAGTTTTTTTATAATAGCGTATTGGGCTTGGTTGGTGTCCTGAAACTCATCAACCATAATGTATTTAAACTGATGTTGGTATTTGTGCAAAACATCTGCATGGTTACGGAATAACTCAAATGTTTTTAAAAGAAGGTCGTCAAAATCCATGGCACTGGCTCTGAAACAGCGCTCTTGGTACATTTGAAATATTTTACCAAACATAGGTCTGCCACTGCTTTCATCAAATGAGGTATTCTCATCATTGGTTATGTATTCTTTTGCATTAACCAAAGCATTTTTAG
The DNA here is from genome assembly GCA_040388375.1 of Bacteroidota bacterium. Lineage (NCBI taxonomy): Bacteria > Pseudomonadati > Bacteroidota > Bacteroidota bacterium. The sequence goes on from JAZKBU010000007.1 coordinate 91,644, forward strand.
CGGCTGAAATACGGCCTAATACACTAGATGGTTTATATAATTTATCGTCAAGCCCTAGTTCTTTAATAATGGTTTTGAGTAAACTTTTAGCATCATCGCTATCGTAAATAGTAAAATTACGTGGGTAGCCAATACGTTCACTTTCTACTCTTAAAATACGTGCAAAAACACTGTGAAATGTGCCCATCCAAAGGTTACGTGCTTCATTGCCAACTACGGAATGAATTCTTTCGCGCATTTCTTTACTGGCTTTGTTGGTAAATGTAAGGGCTAATATATTAAAGGCATCATTGCCTTGTTTTAAAATATGTGCAATTCTGTAGGTAAGTACTCTTGTTTTTCCTGAGCCTGCTCCCGCAATAATCATTACTGGCCCTTGGGTATTTTCAACTGCAGCACGTTGACTTTCGTTTAATAAACTTAAATAATCCACGTTGGCAAATTACTGTTTTTGCTTTGGCGGTTTTCAACAACTTTTAATAGTTTACCGTTGTTTTAAAAATAGGTGTTTTTATTTATTGGGTAAAAGCAAATTGTAAAATATTAGCACCCATTTTAAGCGCTTGTTGTCTGGTTGCTTCAGGGTCGTTGTATATGTCCTGGTCTTCCCAACCATTGCCTAAATCGCATTCGTAACTATAAAAACAAACTAACCGACCTTTATACATTAAACCAAAACCTTGAGATTGTTTTCCCTCATGCTCATGTATTTTGGGTAGGCCTTTATTAAAATCGAATTTCTGGTGGTAAATAGGGTGTGACCAAGGCAGTTCAACAAACTCCAATTCCGGAAAAACTTTTTTCATTTCGCGTCTGAAAAATTTATCTAAACCATAATTATCATCGGCATGGAGGAAACCTCCTGCTATTAAGTAATTGCGCAGATTTTCGGTTTCTTGTTTATTAAAAACTATATTACCATGACCTGTTAAATGTATGAGCGGGTAATTGAATAAATCTTTGCTTCCCACTTCTACAATATCTTCTTCAGGCCAAATGGCCAGCTTTAAATTATCGTTACAAAATTTAATCAGGTTGGGTAACGATGTTTTATTAGCATACCAATCACCACCACCATTGTATTTGAGTTTGGCAATTTTTACACTTCCTGTTTGGGTAAAGGATAAAAGTGTAATACTGAAAATAATATAAAGGCTGTACTTTATAAGTTTAAACATTTGTGTTGTTATGTTGAAAGGGAGCAAGGTAGTAAAATTTATAATTTTCCCCGTGGATGAAAACTATTTATTACGTCATGTAGATACTCTCTGCTGATGTGGGTATAAATTTCGGTAGTTGTTATACTTTCGTGCCCTAGCATTTGTTGTACTGAGCGTAAATCGGCACCTGCATCAACTAGGCTTGTAGCAAAGGAGTGGCGCAGGGTATGCGGACTAATGTTTTTATTAATTTGTGCTTTTTGTGCCATTTCTTTAATCACTAAAAAAATATAAACTCTTGACAGGCCTTTACCACGCCTGTTTAAAAAAATAATATCAGTACTGTTTTTATCTATGTTTAATTTATTGCGTACGGAGTGTAAATAGATATCAATTTCTTTTAAGGCTCTTTTTGATATGGGCACTAGGCGTTCTTTGTTGCCTTTGCCTATTACTTTTATAAATTCATCGTTCCAAAAAATATCTGATATTTTTAAACCTGTGGTTTCACTTACCCGTAATCCGCAGCTAAACATTGTTTCTATAATAGCATGGTTGCGTGTTCCCTCATCGGTGCTTAAATCAGCAGTAGCAAGCATTAGGTCAATTTCATCAACACTTAATGTATCGGGTAGTTTGCGTGTTACTTTCGGGCTTTCTAATAATTCGGCAGGATTTATTTTTATTAAATCTTCTAAAAGTAAATATTTATAAAATGATTTGATACCGCTAATGATACGGGCTTGACTGGTATTGTTTATACCTAACTCGTTTATAAAACGTAAAAACTCCCGTAAGGTATGTAATGTAATATCTTGTGGTTGTAGCGTAAGTTCTTTAGCGGCCAAAAATTGACAAAGTTTTTCTACATCATGTATATAGGCTTCAATGCTATTTGGGGAAAGTGATTTTTCTAGTTTTAAATAGGCATTAAAGCCAATTAGGTATGAGTGCCACATATGCTTGAACAATGATAATAAAAAAAGCCGATTCTAATTATTTAGAATCGGCTTTTTCTTATTTAGCATACAAGTAGTTATTCTACCGGTAATTTAACTTTTTGACAGTTCATTACTTCTACTACATTGGTTGTTCCAACTTTAGTATGTTTCCAAACTATAACTACTGCACTCATGTTAGCTTTGTTCCAGTAGTTAACTGAACCAACCGGTGTAGTAAGAGGAGCTGAACCCATGTGTACTTTTTCTATAATTGTTCCTGCATCTACTTTACCTGCTTTAATTTCATCTCCAAAAGCACTTGTTGAGAATTTACCTCTTAATACTTCATCGTGTATATAGTTTTGTACTATTTTGCCGTTTGCTATCTGGTGGTATTTAACACCATCTTCCAAAGGTAATACAGCCACTTTGTACTGACCGCTATCAGCAGTAAGGAATTTTACTCTTGTTTTTATATTGTAAATACCACCTGCATTAGTAGCAGTAACATTCATACCAACTATAGGAGCTGGAGCAGAAAATGTGTTTACATAACTGCTGGCATTGGCTTGGGCTGTAGAACCAGAACCGCTGAATTTAGCATTTGGTGGAATTAAAAATGTAGGTGCACTATAGCTTCCGCTTGATATAATAAGTTGTAATAATTCGCCACCTGCAGGAGCATTATACATACTATCATCTTGAGGAGCATTACAATGTACTGCTACGCCTATAACTTTACTTTTTAAGTTTAAATCTTTTGTTACGGCATTGTAGTTAGGAATACCTAAAGAACCACAAGGATTACATTCGCTACCGGTATAATAAAGGAAAAGAGCTGTTTTTGTAGAGCTAAATACTTCTCCATTTCCAGTTGAATCGTCCTTTTTAGAATCGTCTTTTGAGCAAGATGATAAAATTAGACTTGCTGCTGTAAAAGCAACAGCAAAAGTTTTTAGTGTAAAATTTTTCATTTCTGTTTTAGTTAATTTATAGTTAATTATACTTTAACAATGTAATTAAAAAAAAACTGAATAAGCAAGTAAAATTTTACAACATGTTCAATTATTACATAACTTTTAAACTCAAATCAATACTTTTTGCAGAGTGGGTTAAGGCACCTACCGAAATATAATCAACTCCCGAGGCTGCAAAATCGGTTATGGTAGCTTGTGTAATACCACCACTGGCTTCGGTTTCGTATTGTTTATTAATAAGTGTTATTGCTTCTTTAAGTAATGCAGGGGTAAAGTTATCAAGCATTATTCTGTTTACGCCCCCTTTGGCTAATACTTGTTTTACTTCGTCTAAACTTCTTGTTTCTATTTCTATTTTAAGGTCTAAATTATTTTGCTTTAGGTATGCATGTGTTTGGTCAATAGCTTGTGCTATGCCTCCTGCAAAATCAATATGATTATCTTTCAACATAATCATATCATATAAACCTATTCTATGGTTATAACTACCACCAATTTTAACTGCATACTTTTCAAACAAACGCATGCCCGGTGTAGTTTTACGTGTATCTAAAACTTTGGTATGGTAATCTTTTAAAAGGGTACTTATGTTTTTACTTTGGGTGGCTACACCGCTTAATCGCTGGCAAAAATTTAATACCAAACGTTCCGCTGTCAGTATTGAAATTGATTTTCCTTCTACTGTAAAAACGGTATCGCCCTTTTTTATGCTATCACCATCTTTAAAAGTAGTAGTAAAAATTAATGAGCTGTCAACTTGTTGGAAAATATATTTAGCCAATGGCAATCCGCAAATAATGCCATCGTCCTTGGCTGTACAATAAGCAGTACCTGTTTTACCGGCACTAATACAAGCTAACGAACTGTGATCGCCTGAGCCAATATCTTCTCGGAGTGCAATATTAATAAGTTCTTGCACATCGGCTTGTTGTAATAAATTTTCCATTAAATAATGAATTGCAATTATTTGTTGTAGGTTTTGAATAGGCTTTTTAGTTTTAAACTAATTACGCCCCAAATAGCTTCTTTGAAAATGGATTTACTCATTTTTGATTCTCCCTGTGTTCTATCGGTAAATATAATAGGTACTTCGGTAATTTTAAATCCATATTTTAATGCAGTGAACTTCATTTCAATTTGAAATGCATAGCCTCTAAATCTTATTTTATCGAGTTCAATGGTTTGTAGTAATTTCCTGGTGTAACAAACAAATCCGGCTGTTGTATCTCTTACATTCATGCCTGTAATAAAACGCACATAAGCACTGGCATAGTAACTCATAAGCACTCTGTTCATAGGCCAGTTTACTACGTTTACGCCATTGATATAACGTGAGCCAATGGCTAAATCAGCTCCTTGTTCACAGGCATTGTATAATCTGATTAAGTCGTCAGGGTTATGGCTAAAGTCTGCATCCATTTCAAAAATGTAATCGTAGCCTTTATTTAAACACCATTTAAATCCTTCAATATATGCTGTGCCTAAACCGTTTTTTTCTTTGCGGGAAAGCAGGTATAAATTACTGAATTCGTTTTGCAGTTGGGTGACCAATTTTCCTGTTCCGTCAGGCGAATTATCATCCACTATTAATAAATCGAATGTGGGCTGAAGGCTCATTACTTTTCTAATAATGTTTTCAGCATTTTCTATCTCATTATAGGTTGGTATGATAACTATTTTATTGGTCATAAATTTTTCAATTATAAACTTAAACGGTTTATTTTACAATTTATCGCGTATTATTGAAGCAAAAATTATTTATAAATGGTTTTGAACAAGGCCGCATTTTTTGACAGGGACGGAGTTTTAAATTTTGAAGTTGGAGATTATATTCAACGTTTTGAGGATTTTAAGTTGCTTCCTTATCTGTTTTCGAACCTGAAAAAATTACACGATAATGGTTACTTACTTTTTGTAATTACTAACCAGGGTGGCATAGCAAAAAAGCTATATAACAGGACTGAATTAGAAAAAATGCATTTGTTTTTGCAAGAACAAGCCAAAGAAAACGGCTTCTTTTTTACTGAAATGTATTACTGTCCACATCATCCTGAAAGTAGTAATTGCCTATGTAGAAAACCAGGAAGTATGATGGTTGAAAAGGCTGTTGCTAAATACAATATTGATGTAACAAAAAGTTTTATGATTGGTGACAAGGAACGCGATGTTGTTTGTGCAAATGGGGCGGGGGTAAAGGGCTATTTAATTGATGCAAATCAAGATTTTAGCCATATTGTTGAACAAGAAATGAGCTGCAGTATTAGCTAATTTATTGGGGAATTTAAGTAAATGAAGTATATTATTTTTAAGTGTGTAATTAGTTTAATTTTAGTTACTAGCTTTTGTTCAGGTTTAAAAAGTCAAAATTTTACCATTCACGATGGGGATACTATCAATGTAACTGTTGATGGCAAGAAGCAAGGTTTTTGGCGTTACTACTGGCCTAATGACGATTTGAAATATGAAGTGTTTTACGAAAACAATGAGAAACAAGGTCTGGAAATAAGATATTATGATGGACAAGACTGCATTGAACTAAGTAATACTTTTAAAAATGGAGTGCTTGATGGCCCTAGTGTTTCTTTTTTTCCTAATTGCAGCACACGTTGCGAAGAAATTTACAAAGATGGTTTAAAGAACGGTTACGAACGTTGTTACGATGAAGCCGGGTTTATGCAAACCGAAGCTAATTTTACTAAAGGCGATTTAGTAGGAAGCTATGCTCATTTTGATAAGAAGGGTTATGTAACTTATGAAGCGCCCACCAAAGAAAAACCAACTACTATAAAGTTTGATAAGTTTTTAACCGGAGAATATAAATTAAAAGACTCTACTATTTTTCATGCTTTCAGAAGAAACCCACAATGGAAAAAAATAGCTATGGTGGTTGATTTAACTGGGAGTATGTTTCCTTATATAGGCCAATTGCTTATTTGGTATAAACAAAACTACGAAAGCGAAAAAGTAATGTTTTATACGCTTTTTCATGATGGTGGTGATGTAATTGATGAAACCAAGAAAGTGGGTTTAGTAGGTGGTGTTTATACTTTTGAAGCCAAAGATTTTAAGAAATTTAAGAAGGATATAGACGAAACCCGTAAAAAAGGTGGGGAACGCCAAGGCGGAGATGACCCTGAAAACGATTTAGAGGCGGTTTTAAAGACAATTACTACCTTACGTGGGTATTCAGACATAGTTTTAGTAGCCGATGACAGCCCGGTACGTGATATGGTTTTATTGAAAAGAATAAAAAAGCCAATTCATATTATTATTTGTGGTACAGCAAAAGGAATTAATGCGGAGTATTTAAAAATTGCTTATCAAACCAAAGGTTCTATTCATACGGCCAAGGACGACATTAATATGAAAACCATTAAGGAGAACCAGGAGTTTACTATTGATGATGATATTTTTAAGTTTAGGGCTGGCGAATTTATATGGATGGATACGGTGGCTAAATAATTTTTAGCTTTAATGATAAAACAAAAAGCCCTGACTAAATATTTAGTCGGGGCTTTTTTATGGTATATTTTATTAAGCTTTTTTAGCCACTTTCTTGGCGGCTTTTTTCACTGCTTTCTTTGCTGTTTTGGCTACCTTTTTTACGGCAATTTTCTTCGCTGCTTTTTTATTGGCAGCAGCTTTTGTTTCTGCACTTGGTACTTTTACCAGTTTTATTAAATCTTCGTAAGTAAGTGTATTTACATCGGAACCTTTAGGTAGTTTATAGTTGTCTTTACCATAAGCTAAGTAAGGTCCCCAACGGCCATTTAATAGTTTAAGGTTGGTGTCTTCTTCAAATACTTTAATAAGCTTATTGGCATCTTTTTCTCTTTTTTCCAGTATTAACTCAATAGCTCTTTCTGCTGTTATACTAAAAACATCATCGGTTTTTGGAATAGTAGTAAACACACTGTTATGTACTATATATGGCCCAAAGCGTCCGATGGCGGCTTTCATATCTTTATCTTCAAACTGACCAACTACTCTAGGTAGTTTAAATAACTCTAATGCATCTTCTAAACTAATGGTCTCAATTAACTGGTTGCTGCGCAAGCTGGCAAAACGTGGTTTTTCTGCATTGGCATCATCGCTGTTTTCGCCTATTTGCGCATAAGGACCATATTTACCCACTTTAACCAATACGGGTTTATTGGTTTCCGGATCGTTTCCTAATAAGCGCTCCGCATTTTGACGCTCTGCATTGGCACTTGTATTGGTTACTTCCTGGTGAAAAGGTGTATAGAATTTTGAAATCATATTATTCCATACCAATTGACCTCTGGCAATTTTATCAAACTCTTCTTCCACACTGGCAGTAAAGCCATAGTCCATAATGTTTTCAAAGTGTTTGGCTAAAAAATCGGTAACAACCATTCCTATATCGCTAGGAAATAGTTTTGATTTTTCGCTGCCATATTTCTCTGATTTTACACTGCGTGTAATGTTATTGTTTTCAAAAAATAAAACGGTGAAGTTTCTTTCTTTTCCTTCTCTATCTTCTTTTATTACGTAACCTCGTTTTTGTACGGTACCAATAGTTGGTGCGTAGGTACTTGGTCTACCTATACCTAATTCTTCCAGTTTTTTTACCAAACTTGCTTCCGTATAGCGTGGAGCTGGTCTGCTAAAACGTTCGGTAGCATCTATATTGATTAAGTTTAATGTTTCACCTACTTTTAAAGGTGGTAGCATTTTGCTGTTTTCATCATCGCTTTCGTCATCGGTACTTTCTAAGTATACCTTTAAAAAACCATCAAACTTTAATACCTCACCAGTAGCTGTAAAAGTATCGGGCATGGTTGAAATGGTAACGGTAGCAATGGTTCTTTCAATTTGCGCTTTGCTCATTTGCGAGGCAATGGCACGTTTCCAAATCAAATCATACAAGCGTTTTTCCTGTACGGTTCCATCTATTTCTGCTTTTTCGAAATAGGTGGGTCTGATGGCCTCATGCGCTTCTTGTGCACTATCGCTTTTGGTGGTATATCTTCTTGAGTTGGAGTATTTATCGCCATAGCTGGCAATAATATTTTCTTTGGCATTGGCAATGGCTAACTCACTTAAGTTAACCGAGTCGGTACGCATATAAGTAATGTGTCCGTGTTCGTATAGTTTTTGGGCAACGCTCATAGTAGCTGTTACACCAAATCCTAATTTCCTGCTCGCTTCCTGTTGTAAGGTTGAAGTGGTAAATGGAGCAGCCGGTGATTTTTCAGCCGGTTTTACTTCTAAATTTTTAATAGTAAAACTAGCATTTTTACATTTTTCTAAAAAGGCCTGTGCTTCAGCTTCTGTTTCAAAACGTTTAGGTAACTCAGCATCCATTTGTTTACCGCCTACGTTAAACTTAGCGGTAACTTTAAATGCAGAGCTTTGGTTAAAGTTGTTTATTTCTCTTTCGCGCTCTACTATTAATTTAACAGCTACTGATTGTACTCTGCCTGCTGATAAACTAGGGCGTACTTTTTTCCATAATACTGGGCTTAATTCAAAACCTACTAACCTGTCTAAAACCCTGCGTGCCTGTTGGGCATCAACCAGGTTTTTATCAATAGTACGTGGATTTTCAACGGCACGTAAAATAGCGGGCTTGGTAATTTCGTGAAAAACAATACGTTTTGTTTTTTTTGAATCTAATCCCAATACTTCGCTTAAATGCCAGCTAATGGCTTCTCCTTCACGGTCCTCATCGGATGCCAGCCAAACAGTTTCTGCTATTTTCGATAATTTCTTTAACTCAGCTACAACTATTTTTTTATCGTCACTTACTTCGTAATGGGGTGTAAAATTATTTTTTATATCAATGGCTTCATCACCTTTTGCAAGGTCTCTGATGTGGCCATAACAACTTTTAACAGTAAACTCACTACCTAAAAATTTTTCGATGGTTTTAGCTTTCGCAGGGGACTCAACAATTACAAGGTTTTTACTCATCAGTTTTATTTATAGGATAACAATATGAAATTTTAAATACGGGCGCAAAGTTCAAAATTTATTTTAAAAAGCAAGCTAATCTTAAAAAACCTTTGCCTGTTTAAAAGTTAAAATTGCTGTAAAGTGTTTTTTACCAGTAAAATACGACAGTATTTTATAAAAAAAATAACTTTAATACCCTTGCGGATTTGACCGTTGCTTTACTCTTTTTTTCTTTACAAGTCCGTGTTTATCTATTCTGTTGTGGGTATCAACCTGGGTAAAATCAGGACATTTTTTTGACTTACATCCGGTTAATGTACTATAGGAAAAACCCACCAAACCAATTAATAAAAGTGTTTGTATTTTTTTTAAAGGGCTCATTGTTGTATTGATTAAGTTTTAACGCCTGCGTTTTTTATTTCCTCTTCCTTTTGAACGGTCTTTTTCTTTTTTGAAACGTTGCTGGTTTTTACGTAATTCTTTTACCAATGCATCGCCTTCCATTTCTAAATCAATCTGGCGTTTAATAACATCGGCTGCTACTACACGTACTTTAACTATATCGCCTAACTGGTATTTTTTGCGTGTGGCTCTGCCAATAATGCACAGGTTCTTTTCATCGTATTCATAATAGTCGTCCTGCATATTGGCTAAACGAATCAATCCTTCGCAACGGTATTGGGTTATTTCTACATACATTCCCCATTCGGTTACTCCGCTTATAATTCCATCAAACGTTTCACCTATAAAATCGCGTATATATTCTACCTGTTTATATTTAATACTGGCTCTTTCTGCATCGGATGCTTTTTGTTCCATTGACGAAGATTGTTTACACATTTCTTCATACATATCCTGATTACCACTTTTTTCTCCATTTAAATAATCAAACAATAAGCGGTGTGCCAGCAAATCAGGATAACGCCTGATAGGGGAGGTAAAGTGTGAGTAATAGTCAAATGCTAAACCATAATGTCCTGATTTTTTGGTGCTGTAAAATGCTTTGGACATGGTGCGGATAGCCTGGCTTTGTAATAAGTTTTGCTCCGGCTTACCTTCTACTTCGAGTAAAAAGTTATTAAGCGATTTGGCTACTTTGTTAGGATTGTCAAGGCTTAAACTATACCCGAAACGTGCAGCAAACATGCCAAATAGTTTTAATTTATCTTCGTTCGGGCTTTCATGCACACGGTATACGTAGGTGTATTTTTGATTGCCTTTACCCATAGTGGCTACATATTCAGCTACTTTTTTATTGGCCAACAACATAAACTCTTCAATCAGTTTATGGGCATCTTTTCGTACTTTAATGTATATATCAACGGGCTTAAAGTTTTCGTCTAACTTGAATTTTACTTCTTCTGTTTCAAAACTAATAGCTCCGCTTTTAAACCTTTCTTCGCGCATTTGTTTGGCTAAATTATTTAGCAAAACTATTTCATCTGCATAATCGCCTGTGCCTGTTTCTATGCGTTCCTGTGCTTCTTCGTAACTAAATCTTCTGTCACTATAAATAACGGTTTTACCAAACCATTCTGATAATACCTGTGCTTTATCGTTAATGGTAAATACGGCTGAAAAGGTTAGTTTTTCTTCCTGCGGACGCAGGGAACACAAACCATTCGATAGCTTTTCGGGTAGCATAGGAATGGTTCTATCAACTAAATAAACAGATGTTCCGCGGTTATAGGCTTCGGTGTTTAATTCTGATTTAGGTGTTACGTAATGGGAAACATCGGCAATGTGTACACCAATTTCATAAATACCTTTTTCTATTTCTTTGAATGAAATAGCATCGTCAAAATCTTTGGCATCAGCGGGGTCAATAGTAAAGGTGAGTGTTTTTCTAAAGTCTTTGCGTTTGCTTATTTCTTCTTTGCTTATTTTATCGCTAAAACGGGCTGCTTCTTTTTCAACCGAATCGGCAAATTTATTGGCAAAGCCAAACTCAGCTACAATAGCGTTCATTTCGGTATTGTGTTCGCCCGGCTTACCTAATATTTCAATCACTTCTCCCGTTGGGTTATCATCATGTGGCATCCAATGGGTTAGGCGTACTATTACTTTTTCGCCATTTTTTGCTTTGTTTATTTTTTCCTTCGGAATAAAAATATCGGTATACATGCGCTTGTCGTCAGCTACTAAAAAAGCATAGTTGAAGTTTACCTGTATGGTTCCTACAAAATCAATTTTATCCCTGTGTACTATTTCAACAATTTCGCCCGTTTGTTTGCCATTGTTTTTTGCTGCCAGTACCTGTACTTTTACTTTGTCGCCATGTAAGGCGGTGTTTACGTTTTCTTTCTGAATAAAAATGTCGTTGCTGTCATCGCCTCTGGCAGCCTCTATTGGTTTTACATAAGCAGCACCGCGCTGGGTCATATCAACTATACCTTCCACAAACTGGGCTGTAAATACGGCTGCAAATTTACCTGGTTGTACTTCTTCCAAAGCACCTGCTTTTACCAATTGTTTAATGGCAAGTATTACATCGTTTTTTTCTTCAGTGCTTGTTATTTCAAGCTTAGCCGCAATTTGTTTATAGTTTAATAATTTACGTTGGTTTTCGGCAAATACCTGTTCAACCCTACGTTTTATTTTATCTAGTTTAGCCATTATAATTAATTAAAATTAAGTGCAAAGTAATCATTACTTAACTAGAGATATTAGCATATAATCCCCAATTAGGTATTTATGACAAGGGCTTTACTGTTTTAACGGATGCATAATTTAAAACTTACATTGTGCTGAATTGGGTTAATTAGCCTATTTTTGACAAAATTTATAAATTCAAAATATGAACAAAGTTATTGCATTAACACTTGTTGCTGCGGCTTTTACCTTATCATCGTGTAGCAAAGATTCGGGGCCTACTGAAGATAAGTGTGCTGGAAAATATGCACCAAGTGGTGTAACCAATTTATTAATCAGCTTAGATCAGGACAAGCAAATGGGCTTGGCTACGGTTGCTGAAATTGAAAAAAATTCAACAGAGTATCCATTGTTAGATTCGGCTTCGCATCCGGTTGCTTATAGCCATATTAACCGCATTACTAAAAATATTTTAGATAGCGGTGGGGTATATTATAGAAACGAATTTGCATGGCGTGTACGCATTATAAAAAAGGATGACGTGTTGAACGCTTTTTGTACTCCGGGAGGATATATTTATGTGTATACAGGTTTAATTAAATACCTAGATAACGAAACACAATTGGCAGGTGTAATGGGTCATGAAATAGCGCATGCTGATAAACGCCATAGCGCTAACCAAATGGTAAAACAATACGGATTAAATGCTTTAATAAGTGTACTAACCGGAGGAAGTGCGGGTGAGTTAAGTACTTTAGCGGCTAATTTATTATTGCTTAAATATGGTAGAGATGATGAAACCGAAGCGGATAAATTCTCGGTTAAATATTTGAATGGAACGAGTTATGATGGGAGAGGTGCTAAATACTTTTTTGAAAAACTAATTGCCAGCGGACAAGGTGGAAGCACACCGGCTTTTTTAAGTACACATCCAAATCCTGATACAAGGGTAGCTGATATTACGGCTGTTTGGGAATGTTATGGAAGTAGACCCGGTCAAACTTTTGATGCGCAATACATGGCTTTTAAAGCTAGTTTACCAAACTAGAATAAAACGAGATAATAAAAAGGCACTTATTGAAAAATAAGTGCCTTTTTTGTTTTACTATTTATTAGTATCATCAATATCCTGACCTTCTTTGCAGGGGTTTCTGCCTTTATATTGAGGCTCGTGTATATTGGGCTTGTGTGCATAATCAAAGTTATTCATGTCTTTATGGTCACACAGGTAAATAGGGCGACCATCGCATACGTGTGGAGTTCCACCCGGATATCCGCCCTTGGTTTTGCAGGTTGATATTAAGAAAACGATTAAACTACCCAATACAGCGGTCCATTTAAAAGTAGTAAAAAAGCGAGGCATTTTTATAGGCTCTTGGTACAGTGTTGTATGGTTAAATTTTCCGCAAATTTCTTCTTCCGAAGTTTCAATTTTATTGATAATGGCTGCTGTTTCCCAGCCCCTGAAGTCATGTACCTTTTTGCTGCATGTATCGCAAAAGCGCCCACCTGCTACTTTATGCATAGCCGACCATTTGGCTTTACAAGGTTCAGGCAATACAATTATTTTATCTGTTGACTCCATACTGCAATATAAAAAGTTCTGTTTATAAAGTTATTTTTCCAATAAAAAAATCCGTGTAAAATATTTCTAAAAACTATTTGATGGATGCTATTTTGCTTATAAATAAATGTACATTTGCTAGCGAAAGGTCGGTATATATTTGAAAAAATTAATACTATTTTTAAAACGGCTCAACCACATATCAAAACCAGGCTTTTTTACCCTCGTGGGATTTTTAATACTTGTATTAGAGACGTTAGAAGGTTGCGGTGCCAGTGGAGGCTAAATCCTTATTCATTTCGGATTTTTATCAAAAGCCGACCTTTCTTTTAAGTCAGTTCGAGCGGAGTCAAGAACCGCGATATTATAAACAAAAAAGGCAGCTTAAATTTTAAACTGCCTTTTTTATTAGTTATTATATTAACTACTATTCTACGTCTTTGCCCACGTTAAATACATCGGGGCTAAAGCCTGTAAAGCTAAAACCACCATCGTGGAAAAGGTTTTGCATGGTAACCATTCTGCTTAAATCGCTAAACATTAATACGCAATAGTCTGCACACTGCTCAGCATTGGCATTGCCTAATGGACTTAATGCTTCTGCATAATCAAAGAAATCGCCAAAACCTTTTACGCCACTGCCTGCAGTAGTTTTGGTAGGGCTTTGCGAAATGGTATTGATACGTACTTTTTTGCTTTTACCGTAGTGGTAACCAAAGCTACGCGAAATACCTTCTAATAAAGTTTTAGCATCGGCCATTTCACTGTAATCAGGGAAAATACGTTGTGCTGCAATATAGGTTAAGGCTACTACTGAACCCCAATCGTTAATAGCATCCTTTTTATAGCAGGTAGCCAATAAACGGTGAAAACTCATGGCTGAAATGTCTAATGTTTCATGCATAAATTTATAATCCAACTCGGTATAAACTTTGCCTTTTCTTATATTCATACTCATACCAACGGAGTGTAATATAAAATCAATTTTACCGCCTAAAATCTCCATCGACTTATCAATCAAATTTTCCATGTCTTCGTTTTTAGTTACGTCACATGAAATAATTTGTGCATTGTTACAAGCTGCGGCCAGGTTGTTTATTTCGCCCATACGCATAGCAATGGGTGCATTGGTTAACACAAATTGTGCACCTTGCTCATGGCATTTTAAAGCTACTTGCCAGGCTATTGATTTATCGTTTAATGCACCGAATATGATGCCCTTTTTTCCTTTTAGTAAATTATTCATTTTATAAGTAATTAGTTAATCAGGTTAACCGGTTAATTAAGTTGATTTTTAAATATGATTAGTTAAACAGTGAACGCGCAATTTTAAGGTTTTTCTGCTTAGATTTGAAAATATTTTTTATGAAAAAACCATATCATATCTTTTATTTTCTATTTTTTAGCCTGCTCTTATCGCTGCAAGCACTTAGTCAACCTTTTTCAAAGCAAGAGTATGTACATGGTAAGCTTACCAAGCTGCGTAGCTGTTTTGATGTAAACGTATATGATATTACCGTAAAGGTTGATATTGACCAACAATTTATAAGCGGAACGAATGTCATTACTTTTACTGCATTGAGTAATTTTAAAAAGCTGCAGCTTGACTTAATGCAACCAATGCAGATAGAGAAAATACTGTATAACGATGCCCCATTATTATTTACCCATGATAACAATGCATACATTGTTCAGTTTAAGGAAACGATAAAAAAAGGAAGCAAGCATACCATAGTGGTTTCTTTTAAGGGTAATCCACCGGTGGCTAAAAATGCTCCCTGGGATGGGGGTTTTGTATTTACCAAAGACAGCAGTAATAAACCTTGGGTAGGTTTGGCTTGCGAGGGTATAGGCGCTTATTGCTGGTTGCCTTGTAAAGATCATTTGAGCGATGAAGCAGAAACGATGCTGATGCACTTACAAGTACCAAGTGGATTGGTAGGGGTGAGTAATGGAAAGTTTTTAGGTACCAAAGTAGTGGACAATAATTATACGCAATATGACTGGAAAGTAAGCTACCCCATTAACAATTATAATATTACTATCAATATAGGTGATTATGCGCAATTGCAGGATGATTACCGAAGCCCGACCAATGGTATTTTGGTACTTAACTATTATGTATTAAAAGGCAATGAACAAAAAGCTAAAGCACATTTTAAACAGGTAAAGGATATGCTGGGTTGCTTTGAGCGTTTTTTTACGCCTTACCCTTTTTGGAACGATGGTTATAAACTGGTTGAAACACCTTATTGGGGTATGGAACACCAGAGCTGTGTGAGTTATGGCAACGATTACCGGAACAATGCTTTTGGTTTTGATTTTATTATTATACACGAAAGCGGGCATGAGTGGTTTGGCAATAGCTTAAGCATGAAAGACCATGCGGATATGTGGATTCATGAAAGCTTTACTACGTATACCGAAGCGGTTTATGTAGAGTTTAGACAGGGTTTGGCTAAAGCCATAGAGTACTTAAACACCCAGAAGCACCACATCAAAAACCTGAAACCTATTATAGCGCCCAAGGATGTTTATTTTCATGGCAGGAAGGATAATGATGTATATTACAAAGGCACGTGGATGTTACATACCATGCGCAATATGCTGAATAATGATACTACGTGGTTCAATATGTTGTATGAATTAGCAGATGAGTTTAAACACCAAACACTGACGAGTGCGCAAGTTGAAAATTATATAAGCAAACGCACCCGTTTTAATTATGCACCTTTTTTTGAGCAGTATTTACGCCACGCTGCATTGCCTGTATTTGAATATAGCTTTATTCAGAAGGATGATATTTTGGAATTGAAGTACCGATTAAAAACCAATGTAGGAAATATTGAAATGCCTTTAAGGGTTATGTTGAGTAAGGATAAGTTTGAGTATATTATTCCTGCCAAGCATTGGCAAATAGTGGAGTTAAAGTATAGTGGTAAAGAAAATTTTAAAGTTGATACGGATAATTTTTTGATTGATGTAAAGGAAATAAAATAGCCTTGTTCCTTACGCCATTTCAGGCGTCCTCGCCTGCAATTATTTCACTGCTACCATAAACAAAACAGTTTCTGCTTTTCTTACTTCGATACTTTTTGCATTGCCAAAAAAGTATCCAAAAACGCTAGACGAAAAAATGCATGCAGTTGGCTTAATGCTTGAAATTCTTTTTATATTATGGATTAATTTTTTATTTCACTGCTACCCGCTACCCTAAACAAAACAGTTTCTACTTTTCTTACTTCGATACTTTTTTCATTGCTAAAAAAGTATCCAAAAAAGCTAGACAAAAAAATGCTTCCACCCGCAAGGCTTGATGCACTGCCCGCTTTTTTGTCGGGCTAACGCACACCTACTATTGGTGTTTAGTAAATCATATCAAATATTGTAAGGCATGACTTCAAATATAGTTATGAAGTGCTCTGATGTAATCATTTCATAGCTTGATATAGACGCTATAAACACATAGAAAAATTGTTTAGACTCTTTAAAGCAAGAGTAAGAAACTATTTTCTCATCTGAAATAACTATAGTCGCTTGTGCTTAGGTAAGCACAAAACAATTGATGCCGTAGGTATCAAATATTAATAATAACAAATCATTCAAACAGCATACGACCCTGAAGGGGTCGAATAGTTAAAAATGGGGTAGCGGTACTCTTGAGCGGGCATATTTTGTTATTGCTTTCAAATTAAAATTACTTTTATATTGTATTACAAGACTCGGTAATGGAAGAAATAACGGACGCTCCTCAAATAACAAAAAATACATTTCAAAAATTTGTTCCGGTATTTACCGTTGCCTGTTGTTTGGTTAGTATTGGTTTATGCATAGGCTTTAACCTGGACAGGCAGCCTGCTACATGGGACACTTACAAAAGGTGGGGAGCGCCTGATTCTATCGAGATTTTTAATGGTAGCTATTGGGGATTGTTTACTTCTAATTTTTTGCATACGGAATGGTGGCATATAGCTTTTAATATATATTGGTTTTGGTTGCTGGGTAAAAAGATTGAGTTTGAAAACAGCCGTTTTTTTTATGCTGTTTTTATTTTTACATCGGCATGGGTTAGTTCTGTTGCCCAGCTTAGTTTTGGTAATTCTACAGGCATAGGTCTTTCGGGTATCGTGTATGCTTTCTTTGGCTATATATTTATAAAAAGCAGAACGAGCGAAACCTATAAGCAATTCCTTGATACACGAACCATCAATTTGTTTTTATCGTGGTTGGCTATTGGTGTTTTGTTAACGCGTTTTAAAATGATAAGCATTGGCAATGCAGCCCATATAGCCGGGTTGTTATGGGGTATGGCCGTGGCTTATCTGTCAAGGTTTGCTGCTGTTAAACAGGTTGCTATTGGTTTGGTGTTGCTGGTGTTTTTCACTTCTTCTGTTTTCTGGAACCCCTTCTCTACATCGTGGTACTCGTACCGGGCATTTCAATTGCATAAGGACGATAAGGTAGATGAAGCCATGATTATGTACCAGAAAATATTGGACAGGGATGCTGATAATGAATTTGCAGGTGGTAATTTAAAAGCACTGAAAATATATAAGCAGGAACTGGAAGCGGTGGAGTTAACCAAACAAGGCTATTATGATAAAGCACGTAGAATTTATAATGAAATATTGACTCTTGACAGGGAAAATAAATATGCTAAAGAGGCTTTGGAAGGGCTGCCTAAGGAATAAATAATTTGCAGGCGAGGACGCCTGCAATGGCGAAAAATAATAATGGAAAAGCTATGACAACAAAGGCTGATAAAACAAACTGGTACAAAATAGCCATAGGTAGTATATTTTTTTTTGCAGCCCTTTTTAGTGCGAATAAAAGTGATATAAGTGGGGATGAATTAACGACTAAAACTATTGTTGTAAAATCGCCTGTACGCAATATACACAGACGCAGAAGTAATGATGAGTATAGCATAAGTGCCCTCAACTATGGGTGTAGTTTTATTATTAGAACTCCGGGAGTTATGGCTGCTAAGGGGCAGGATATAGCTAATATTACGCAAAATGATACGTTGCTTATTCATATTCGCAATAGCAGGGTAGATGATTTAAACAATAAATCGAAAGACATTCCTATTTATACATTGATAAAAAATAACCATGTTATTTATGGACTTGCTGCTTATAACGAATCGCAGGCTATACTTGACAAACGCTGGAATATTGTTTTTATCATGATGGGTTCACTCTTTTTATTAAGGGGCTTGGCGCTTATATCCAGTAAGGCAGGTTATATTTTAGGTGGACTGGCTGCACTTACTATTATTGTTTTGCGCATTTTGCATATATGGTGGTAATAACGCTAGCTTGTACCATTAAAACTGGCACATAAATAATAGTATATGAAACATTATATCTTATTGCTTACCCTTTCCATTTTATGGATAACTGCTACTTTGGGGCAAACAATTAAAAGAATAGATGGCAGTAAAATAACAGTTGATAGTTTAAATGCCAAAATTGAATACCTGATGAAGGTAGCCAATGTTTCAGGGGTGGCTGTTGCGGTGTTTAACAATAACAAACCTGTATTGAGCAAAACCTATGGCATGGCTGATGTGCAAAAGCATATTCCCTTACAACAAACATCGGTTATGTATGGTGCCTCCTTTGCCAAAGCGGTATTTGCTTATATAGTGATGCAGTATGTGCAGGAAAAAGTAATTGATTTGGACAAGCCACTTGTTACTTACTTAACTCAACCTCTGCCTGATTATAAAATAAATGGTTGGCGCAAGGGTTACCACGATTTAAAAGACGATAAGCGTTACGAAAAAATAACAGGCCGTATGTGTTTAACGCATACCACGGGTTTTCCTAATTGGCGTTGGTTTGAACCCGATAAAAAACTGCGGTTTAAGTTTGAGCCCGGTACGCGTTATAGTTACTCCGGTGAAGGATTGTATTTGCTGCAATTTGTACTGGAGCAAATAACAGGAAAAGACTATGAAACCATTTCGCAGAAAAGAGTTTTTAAACCTTTGGACATGGCCAATACGAGCCAGGTATGGCAAACCCGTTTTGATACCAATATATGTTACGGACACAATGCCAAAGGCGAGCCTTACGAATTAATGAAATGGAAGGAAGCGAGTGCAGGTGGTTCTATGAGTACCACTTTGGCTGATTTTACTAAATTTTATACGGCTTTAATTGGTAGCCAAGGACTTTCCAAAACAAGCTTTAAAGCCATGACCAGCCCACAGGTACGCATTAGGTCTGTAAGCCAGTTTGGGCCATTAGCCAAAGTAGATAGTACAGACAACGATACTATACAATTAAGTTATGGCCTGGGTGTAGGCGTTTTTATGACTCCTTATGGCCGTGCCTTTTTTAAAGAAGGACACGATGAAGGCTGGGGGCATTATTCTATTTGTTATCCTGACCAGAAAATTGCCATTGTTATTATGACGAATAACGACAATGGGGAAAGCATTTTTAAAGAACTGTTGGCTTATGCCATTGGCGATGTTTTTACGCCTTGGCGTTGGGAAAATTATATTCCGTATGACCAGCAGCATTAATAGCAATTTTAAAATGGAAAAAAGAATTAAACAGAAAATAAAGCAATTGGGTATTACTGCTCTTAAAGTTTATGGGCTAATAATTACCTGTTTTTTATTGCTGAGTCTTTTTCAAAATTGCTCCTCTAACAAAGAGGCTACACCTAATGAAGACTTTATTAGAAAATATGGAACGGATAATTATGATGTATTTAAAAACAAGTCCTTTTCTGTAAGGGGATTTGATGAGGGTAATCCCATTGTTTTTATTCGCGATTATGCAGCAACACAACAACCTTGCGGACTTGTAAGTATGACTATTTCGAGTCAAACAAAAGAATTATTAGCAGTGAAAGAAGTTCCTCAAAAAGATAGCTGTGTATTGAGTTTTGATAAAGCAGCCTATTATAACTTAGCTATAGCTTTTCTTAAATACGATATTAATTATTTGAGTGTTGATAGCGATTTAAATGTTTTTATAAAAACTTTATTTGTAGAAACACCGCCAGATTTAGTTCAGTTTGCTAGTCCGAAAAATATAGCCGATACTAAATTCGTTCAAATAAAAGACAATTGGTATAGCGTAAAGCAATAAAGAATAATGTGTATTCAATAGGATTTTATTACAAAATTATTTTGTTACTTGCTAATCCCTAAAATAACAAAACCCCATGCACCCACACATCACCCTCCGCACAACTGAGCTAACTGATTTGCCTATTTTTTTTCAATACCAATTGGATGAAGAGGCCGGTTATATGGCGGCTTTTATGCCGAAAAACCATACCGATAAAGAGGCTTATATAGAGAAATGGACCAGGCTCATAGCTGACCCGACTATCAGCATACGCACCATATTGTATCAGGATAATATAGTAGGCGTGGTGAGTAAGTTTATGATGCATGGCGATGCTGAAATTACGTATTGGATAGATAAACCTTATTGGGGGCAGGGGATAGCCAGTGAAGGGCTTGCGCAGTTTTTAACCATAGAGCTAACAAGGCCTATTCATGGGCATGTAGCGTTTGATAATGTGGGCTCGCAAAAGGTATTGGAGAAATGTGGTTTTGTGAGGATTGGCACTGATTATGGGTTTGCCAATGCAAGGGAAGCGGAGATCGAAGAGTTTATTTATCAATTACCATAAATGTTGTAGCGTTACGTTCGGGACATTGAGCGGAGTCGAAATGTGTCCGGATTTAATGATGAATGAACTTAAAAAAAAGAATTTATAAACCGAATACAACTAAACCAATTGATGCTTTAGAAATGATTATACCAACATCAATACAAATACCAAATAATAAAAAATTACCCCAAAATAAAATATATGAATAATTCAAAAATCTCTTTAATGAATGTAACGCTCCCTGTAGGGTCGGTTATTACCTATGTCGGAAATGTAGAAAAATTTCAAAACATTAATGCTCCATTTACTCTTCAACCCGAAACTCAGGGTTGGATGTTGTGCGATGGTTCGGCACTAAGAGCCACCGAGTACCCTGAGTTGTATGCAGCTTTAGGTAGTCTTTATGGTATTAACGGCTCCGGAGCTGATTTTACATTTAACCTTCCTGATTTAAGAGGGCAGTTTCTTAGAGGTATTGGTACAGACGAGGCAAGTGTGGAGGGACGCACCTCCGCTTATGGAGGCACTGCAAATGGAGTTGGCTCAACGCAAAAAGATGCATTGCAAATTCATGAGCATAAGTACAGCCAACCAACTGGTGCGCCTGTTCAAGGTAATGCAGGCATGGGCACTGCTACCGTTAATGATAATGCTTTTACGGGTGAGCCTACAAGCAGGTCAAATCCTTCATCCATTCATGTAAGTCAGTACGAAACAAGGCCTACTAATGTATTTGTTAATTACTTAATAAAATATACTTATAAGTTACCTGTTCTTAATCCAATGGCTGATTTATAAAGTAAAAAATAGTAAAGTATTTATGCCATTGCAGGCGTTCGCGCCTGCAATCTCTTTGCTTAGGGCATTGAGCGGAGTCGAAATGCATTTTTATAGTTGTTATCGACTCCGCTCGAACTACTGCAACTATCCGTTGAGTTAGCGAAGCGCTCTACGGATTATATATGCAAAGCGGTGTCTCTGACACGGTACAGTTTCTTAATTTTTTACTTCGATACTTTTTGCATTGCCAAAAAAGTATCCAAAAACGCTAGACGAAAAAATGCTTCTCCCCGCAAGGCTTGATGCACGGCCCGCCTTTTCGTCTGGCCAATGCTCGCCTTCTATTTGTATGATGTGTTGATTTGAGATTATATGATTATAAAACAAAACAGGCTGCCCGAAGACAGCCTGTTTTGTTTTATGTGCATTGAGCGTAGCCGAAATGCACTTTTATAGTTGTTCTCGACTCCGCTCGAACTGACTTATACTACTATATTGACAATTTTGCCTTTTACGAAAATTACTTTTTTTGGTGTTTTGCCTTCTAAGCGTTTTTGTATGGTTTCGTTGGCCAGTACTGCTGCTTCTACTTCGGCTGCGGTGGCTTGTAAACTAAACTCCATATTATCGCGATGTTTGCCATTGATAGAAATAGGATAGCTGAAGCTGTCTTCTACCAAATATTCTGCATGGAATACTGGGAATGTGGCATTAACTATACTACCGGTATTACCCAAAGCATGTTGCCATAACTCTTCGGCTATATGGGGTGCATATGGCGATATACAAATTAATAGATCCTGTAAGATAGCTTGCTTTGAACATTTCAAATCGCTTAGCTCGTTTACCGCGATCATAAAGGTAGAAACAGAAGTATTGAAAGAGAAATTCTCTACATCTTCGGCTACTTTTTTAATGGTTTTGTGCAAGGCTTTCAATTCTGCTTTGCTCGGTTCTTCCTGCGTTACGATGTTGTTGCCATCCTGGTAAAACAAACGCCATAGTTTTTTGAGGAAACGGTGTACGCCTTCTATACCATTGGTATTCCATGGTTTACTTTGCTCCAACGGGCCTAAAAACATTTCGTACAAACGCAAAGTATCAGCGCCATAATCAGCTACAATATCATCAGGTGTTACTACGTTGAATTTTGACTTAGACATTTTTTCAATTATACTTTCACACAATATTTTTGAATTTTTATTTGTAATGTAAGTGAAATCATCAAACTCTCCTTGATGAAACCTTTTAAAACTATCAATATTTAATATGGAATCAGAACCTTCTAATTTATTCTTGCTTGATTCTGATTTAACGTATTCAAATGATATTGTTCCCCAATCAATATTTTTATATTCTGAACTCATGAAATCAAAATTGATTTTTGCATTTAATGGAGCATTTTGGTAACCATCTCTTGTAACCTCAAATGAAGCTTGTTTCAAATCTGATGAAACAACAATTTTGTATTCTCTATTTATATATACAAAATTTGAAACACCAGTTATCATCCCTTGGTTAATCAACTTTTTAGCCGGTTCATCGCAAGGAATCAAACCTAAATCAAATAAAAATTTGGTCCAGAAACGTACGTATAATAAATGGCCTGTGGCGTGTTCGCTACCACCTAAATACAAATCAACCTGTTGCCAGTAATCAATGGCTTTTTTGCTGGCAAACTCGTTCGTATTTTTATTATCCATATAACGTAAAAAATACCAACTGCTGCCTGCCCAACCCGGCATGGTCGACAATTCGTATTCGTACTCGCCTTTGTATTTCCAATCGGTGGCTCTACCCAATGGTGGCTCGCCTGTTTCGGTTGGTAAAAACTTATCTATTTTAGGAAGCTCTAAAGGCAATTCATCGTAACTCAATACGTACGGAATATTGTTTTTGTAATATACGGGAATAGGCTCGCCCCAATAACGTTGGCGGCCAAATATGGCATCGCGCAGGCGGTAAT
This sequence comes from Bacteroidota bacterium, assembly GCA_040388375.1. NCBI lineage: Bacteria > Pseudomonadati > Bacteroidota > Bacteroidota bacterium. The sequence goes on from JAZKBU010000007.1 coordinate 115,190, forward strand.
TGGTTTTGCTTTTACCCAAACCACGCGATTCTATTTCGTGTATGGCTTTTTTAATGGCTTCTTTTACGGATAAACCATTTAAGAATTGCGAATTGTATAAGGTTCCTTCTTTGGTGTCGTAGGCTTCTTGTAAAGACGTTGCATGCAACGTCTCTACGGGTTTGATGACCTGTGTGATGGGTAAATTAAAATGTTTGGCAAAGGCAAAATCGCGGGTATCGTGCGCGGGAACGGCCATTACTGCACCTGTTCCGTAACCAGCCAATACATAATCAGCCACCCAGATAGGAATTTCCTGACCTGTAAACGGGTGTATAGCATAAGCACCCGTAAACTCACCTGTTATATTTTTTACATCAGCCTGCCTGTCACGTTCGCTACGGTTGGTAGCCATTTCTACGTAATCCATTACATCGCTTTCGTTATCTGCCGCTACCAGCTCTGATAACATTTCGTGCTCGGGAGCAATAGCTAAATAACTAATACCAAAAATAGTATCAGGGCGGGTAGTAAAAACTTCAATGCTTAAATTGCTGTCCTGTACTTTAAAAGTTAAGCTGGCTCCCTGCGATTTACCTATCCAGTTGCGTTGAGCTTCCTTTAAGCTATCGCTCCAATCTAATGAGTCTAATCCTTGCAATAAACGCTCAGCATAAGCGGTAATACGCATGCTCCATTGGTTCATCAGCTTACGTTCTACGGGATGTCCGCCACGCTCGCTTACGCCATCTTTTATTTCATCGTTGCTTAAAACAGTGCCCAAAGCAGGGCACCAGTTTACATAGGTTTCGCTTAAAAAAGCAATCCTGAAACCTAGTAATATTTTCTGTTGTGTTTCGTGGCTGTAAGCTTTCCACTCACTGCTTGTAAAATTACCAAAGTCTAATTCAATACCACCTGTTAGTATACCACTATCTATGCTATTAAAACCCTCTTTTTCAAAAATAGCTATCAGGGTTTCAATAGGTTCGGCTTTATCCGTTTTTGGGTTATACCACGAGTTGAATAACTGAATAAATATCCATTGTGTCCATTTATAATAATCAGGATTGGAGGTGCGTACTTCCCTGTCCCAATCGTAACTAAAACCCAGCTTACCTAATTGCTCGCGGTAACGGTTTATGTTTTCTTCGGTGGTAATAGCCGGGTGTTGCCCTGTTTGTATAGCATATTGCTCAGCAGGTAAACCAAAGCTGTCGTAACCCATCGGGTGCAATACATTAAATCCTTTTAAACGTTTGTAACGCGAAAAAATATCGCTTGCAATATAACCCAGCGGATGCCCTACGTGTAAACCGGCTCCACTTGGGTACGGAAACATATCAAGCACATAGTATTTAGGTTTGCTACTGTCTTCCGTTACTTTGTATATGTTGTTATCGGCCCAGTATTGCTGCCAGTTTTTTTCAATGTCCGTAAAATTATATTCTTTCATTTTCGTTTTTGTCTGTGTAAAATAGTCTGTTTTTGTACTATTTTTTGAGGTGCGAAAATATAATTAACAACACCTAAAACAAAACTGTGGATTGAATTTACTTGATGACTACTATTTATCAATTATTTTCGTCCTATAAAATTTTACATCAAATTGGCTACTCAGTTACAAAAAGTTAATAGAAGAAGACGCATATCTTATTTATCATCCATAGTTAGTATTGCTATGGTATTGTTAATGTTAGGCTTGTTTGGTCTTATTTACATTCAATCAACCCAGTTAAACAGGGTTATTAAAGAAAATGTGGTGGTAAGCATTTATTTAACTGACAATGCGGAGCAAAGCACTATTGATAAAAATATACAGGCTATTAAAAATATGCCTGATGTAAGGGAAGTAAAGTTTATTAGCAAAGATGCAGCCGCAGCCGATTTATCGAAAGAAATGGGGCAGGACATAGTTGGTTTTGCGGGTTATAACCCATTACCACCGGCCATTGAAGTAAGTTTAAATGCGGAGAGTGTAAACAGTACTAAAATACAGGAATTGAAAAATGTATTGCTGCAAATGCCCGCTGTAAGTGAGGTAAAATACAACGAGATTTTATTTGACAATGTAGGAAGCAACTTAGGTGCTGTCAGTTTCATCTTAATTGGGTTGGCAACTATATTTATTATTATAGCCTTGGTTTTAATTAACAATACCATCCGCCTACATTTATATGCCCGCAGGTTTTCTATTAAAAGTATGCAACTGGTGGGAGCTACCCATTGGTTTATTATAAAACCTTTTGTAGTACGCAGTTTTTTCAATGGTTTGTATGGGGCTTTACTGGCTTTGGTGCTGTTAAATTTAATACTTTGGGTATTGCCTAATTATTTACCCTCTATTGAAATATTGTACAATACAGAAAGTTTTGCAATATTGTTTATAGCACTTATACTTGTAGGCATATTGGTAAGTATGTTGAGTAGTTGGGTAAGCACCAATAAGTATTTAAAAACAAAAATTGAAGATCTTTATTAAATAGAAAAATAAAAAATTATGAGCGATAAAAAAGTAAACACCAGCAAAACGGCTGACAAAACTAACAATACTGTACAAGGCGATTTTATTTTCGGAAAACAAAATTACATGCTGATGGCATTGGGTGTTGTAGTTATTATTATTGGTTTTTTTGTAATGAGTGGTAAAGACGATATTTTTAGTACTACTAAATTAACCGCAGCGCCTATTATTATTTTGTTGGGTTTTGTGATAGAGATATTTGCCATCATGAAAAAAAATAACGATTAATTCTTTTATTAATCGTTACTTTATTTGTAAGCATTATGAGCATTATTGAAGCAGTTATTATTGCTATAGTTGAAGGATTAACGGAATATTTGCCCGTGTCGTCAACCGGGCACATGATAATAACTACCGCTATTTTGGGTATTGAACCCGATGATTTTATTAAATTTTTTACGGTAAACATTCAACTGGGCGCTATACTGGCTGTAGTGGTTTTGTATTTCAAACGTTTTTTCAAATCGTTTGATTTTTACTTTAAGTTGATAGTAGCCTTTATTCCCGCAGCTGTTTTAGGTATTTTGTTTAGCGATAAAATAGATGAGCTCTTGGAAAGTCCCGCTACCGTTGCCGTTACTTTATTAGTGGGCGGTATTATTTTATTGTTTGTAGATAAATGGTTTGCTGCCAACGATAGCGAAGGGGTAGAGGAAGTAACTTATAAAAATGCTTTTATCATTGGTTGTTTTCAATGTATTTCCATGATACCCGGTGTATCGCGCAGTGCATCAACCATAATAGGTGGTTTAACCCAAAAGCTCACACGCAAAGCTGCGGCTGAGTTTTCTTTCTTTTTAGCAGTACCAACCATGTTTGGTGCTACAGCTAAAAAATCGCTGGACTTATACCAGGATAAAGGCCTGGAGTTTTTTACTTCTGAACGATTGATGTTATTGGGCATAGGAAATGTAGTGGCTTTTATAGTAGCTTTAGTAGCTATTAAAGCGTTTATTACTTTTTTAACTAAAAACGGATTTAAAGTATTTGGCTGGTACCGAATTATAGTAGGTGGTATTATACTAATATTATTAGGTGCAGGCTACTCATTAAGTGTGATATAAATTAAAACAATAAAACAATGAAGGTAACATTTCTTGGCTCAGGTACTTCGCAAGGTGTTCCCATTATTGCTTGCCATTGCCGGGTATGTACTTCAACCAACCAAGCCGATAAACGCTTACGTTCATCTATACTTGTTCAGTACCACGATAAGAATATAGTGGTTGATACCGGTCCTGATTTCAGGCAACAAATGCTTACCGTAAAAATAGATAGTTGCCATGCTATTTTATTTACTCATGCGCACCGCGACCATTTAGCCGGTTTGGATGATATACGTGGCTTTAATTTTGCCATGAAAAAGCCTATTGATATTTACTGTGAACCCATCGTTGATGCAGCCATTCGCCAGGAGTTTCATTATGCTTTTGAAGAGCCTAAATATCCGGGAGTACCTGAAATGACTATGCACCCGCTGAGTGAGACACCACTTGAACTGTTTGGCAAGAAAATTATTCCTTTGCGTGTGTGGCACCATAAGCTACCTGTTTTGGGCTTTAAGTTTGATAACTTTGTATACATAACCGATGCCAACAGAATAGACGATGAGGTAAAGGAAAAAATAAAAGGAGCGGATGTTTTGGTATTAAATGCCTTGAGGCGGGAACCACATATTTCGCATTTTACTTTACAGGAAGCCGTTGATTTAATAAATGAACTAAAACCAAAGCAAGCTTATTTAACCCATATCAGTCACCAGTTAGGTTTACATGATGAGGTAAACAGTGAATTGCCTAAACATATACAATTGGCTTACGATGGCTTGGAATTAAACTTTTAAATTTAAGGTATGAAGCAGCTTAAATGGATTTACGCGGTGCATGCCTTTTTCTTTATTGCTTTTTGTTTAGTTTCCTTTGTTAACCATTATTTTTTCAGAACCTATGCGCACGATTTAGGTATAGCCAATCAGGCATTATATGAGTTTGCCCACTTTAAAAATCATTATGCTACATTACTGCTAAGACCCGACCCAACGCATTATTTGGGTTTGCATGTAGGTATTTGGGTGCCGCTGCTCAGCCCATTTTATTATGTTTTCGGTTCTTATACCTTACTGTTATTTCAAAACATAGCCATTGTGTTTTGTGCAATAGGTATTTATAAATATGCGCAAACAAAACAACTTTCAAATGTAATAAGCGCTTTGATTGTTGTTCAGTTTTACTGCATCTGGAGTTTGTATACAGCCGTTGCCTTTGATTTTCACGATACCGTAATGGCTATTGCCTTTGTGCCTTGGTTGTTTATGAGTTATGCCCATAAAAAATGGATACCCTTTGCACTTTGCTTTGTGGCTATTTTATTGAGTAAAGAGAACGAATCTATTTGGCTGATTGGTATTTTATTGGGTTTAATAGTTAAGCATAAACAATACAGCTTTAAGCAAAATAAAGTGGCTTTGGGTTTTGGCTTCATAGCCATAGCTTGGTTTTGTTTCTGTTCATTTCTGTTCATGCCATATTTAAGTCCTACTGGAAATTTTGAGCAGTTAAGCAGGTATTCGCATTTAGGAAATAGTATTGGAGCCATTATTTATACTGCTATAAATAATCCGTTATACGTACTCCAACAGTTTTTTGTAAGCAATGCACCCAACGACCCTGATACTATTTATAAAACCACATTTTATGTTACACTGCTGGCAAGTGGTGCTTTGGCTTTTGTAATCAGGCCCTATTATTTATTGATGATTTTACCATTACTGGCGCAAAAAATGCTAAGCAAAGTGGTTTCGTTCTGGGGCGTAAACCAACATTATTCCATAGAGTTTGCTCCGCTGTTAACACTGGCTGTTATTGATGTTTTGATTTTATTCAGGCAAACCAAATGGCAGGGGCTTATTACGGTAGCACTTATTATTAGCAGCTTTACAGCCACTTACAGTAAAATGTTTAGCGTAAAACATACGTACATAGCAGGGGAGAATTTATTTGAACCAGTACACTACCAAAGTCAGGTTGAGTTGAATAAAGTATATGAGGTAATTGATAAAATAGACAATGACATACCTTTATCAGTATCGGCACAACTGGCACCACATTTATACAAAAGAGCTTTGCTGTATCATTTTCCCATAGTACACAATGCCGCAAAAATTGTATTGTTAAAAGGCAATCAAACGGCTACTTACCCTTTGTATCCGCAAAATTATTTCCATAAACTTGATTCATTAAAACAAAGCAATGACTGGAAAATTGAAATAGAAAACAACGAAATCGTTGTTTTTAAAAGGCCTTAAAGGAACGGTGCCTTTGTAAAAAAAACCTTAAAATACCCTTTATCGGTAAATATTGCTTAATAGTTTATTAAATTGCAGTTGGTTTAAAACCAAACTGATTTGATAAACAATATTTACTTACTCATAAACAACATTAAAAAAACAAAATACCCATTCCAATGGGCTTGGTTGTTTATTATTTTTTTTAAAGTAAATAGTTTATTCGCTTTTCAAATGCCAACAGGCATTAAGTTTATTGAAAACAAAGGTCAGTGGGAATCGGAAGTGCTTTATAAAGCTGATATTCCTGGAGGACATTTATTTATTTCAAACAACTGTATTACCTATTATTTGGTTGATAAATTAGCCGTACACGACCACCAACATGGCAAGGGTATAAAATCCGGTAATGCGCAAGTTTATAAAATATTTTTTGATGGTAACAATCCTACCTTGGTAACCCACGAAGCCAATTTCCCGAATAAAGAACGCTATAACTTTTACAAAGGGGAGCAATCAAAATGGCGCAGCGGAGTAAGAGCTTACAATCAGGTTATATTGAAGAATGTTTTTGAAGGGATTGACTTGGAGATAAACAGTTATGGCATGCAGGTTAAAACTACTTTTATAGTAAGTCCCAATGCCAACCCTAATGATATTAAACTAAGATACGAAGGTGCTGATGAGTTAAAGTTGATTGATGAAGACATTAACGTAAGCACCTCATTAGGCGATATTATAGAAAAGAAACCTGAGTCGTTTCAGCGGTTGGATAAAACCATATTGAAAATATATTCGGCTTACGAATTAAATAAAAATGTAATTACCTATAAGTTGGGGGAGTATGAAAAAGGCAGGGAACTGATTATAGACCCTACCTGGATTTTTGGTACTTACGTAGGCTCTCCTGCTGATAATTTTGGCTTTTGCTCTACCTTTGACAGGTTAGGAAATGCGTATGCAGGCGGAACCGTTTATGGGGCTAATTTTCCCAGAACAGTGGGGCGTTTTCAAGCCAGTTTTCAGGGTGGTAATAGTGCAGGTAATGAATATGGGCGTGATTGTATCATAGCCAAGTTTAGTCCGGATGGAACCGATATGCTTTGGGCTACCTATTTGGGTGGAACCAATAATGAACAACCCCATTCCATGACCACCAATACCATTGGCGATTTATATATTATGGGTTCAACTTACTCCAGTAATTTCCCTGTTTCTACCGTGGCTTACGATAAAACTTTTAATGGAGCCTGCGATATATTTGTAAGCAAGTTAAGTCAGGATGGAATGGTTTTAATGGCATCGAGTTTTTTAGGAGGTGCCGGAAAAGATGGTATTACCGGTTTTGAACAAATTGGTTACCCAATCAATAATGGCATATTGTGTTACAATTATGCCGATTGGTATAGAGGTGAAATTATAGCTGATCAATTTGGTAGTGTCTACATAGCTAGTGTTACCGAATCAAATTTATTTCCCGTTCCAAATGCTTTTCAGCCGGGTTTTGGTGGTGGAGTAACAGACGGTGTATTGGCTAAGTTTAACGATAGTTTAAGCAGGTTAAATTTTGCTACTTATGTAGGAGGCTCAGGCGATGATGCTTGTTATGCCCTTATTACAGATCCTTTATCGAATAATTTATATGTAACCGGTGGAACAACTTCAGCTAATTTACCGGGAACTGCCGCACCATTTACTTACAAAGGTGGTGTGGATGGTTATATTTTAAAAACAAATACATCAGGCTCAAGCAGTCCGCGTACCGTCTATATTGGAACCAATGTATACGACCAAACTTATTTAATTCAGCAAAATACCGATGGCGATGTATTTGCAATTGGCCAAACCGCAGGCAATATACCTGTAACACCGGGCATATACAGTGTGCCGGGAGCCAAGCATTTTATTAAATCGTTTGACAGGGGTTTAACCACCGAAAAGCTATCGACTATATTTGGTAAACCTGCTGCTTTCCCCAGCTTATCGCCCACTGCTTTTGTAATTGATAAATGTAATAAATTATATTTTAGTGGATGGGGTGGAACCGTCAATTTATTTAACAATACCGATTTAAGCAATACTGCAGGGTTACCTGTTACGCCAAACGCTTTTCAGAAAACAACCGATGGCAGCGATTTTTATTTAATGATATTGGGAGCGGGCTTGAAGGATTTAACCTATGCTTCTTTTTACGGAGGCTCTCAAAGCTCAGAACATGTAGATGGAGGAACGAGTCATTTTGATAAGAACTTTATTATATACCAAACTGTGTGTGCGGGCTGTTGGGGTAATAGCGATTTCCCAACAACAGGTGATGCATGGAGTAATGTAAATCCCGGACGTAATGCTAAATTCAATGCTGCCGGTTGTAATATAGGTGTGTTTAAATTTAATTTAGATGCTTCTATTTATAAACCTGAAGTACGTGATACTTTGATAGAAATAGATGCCGGTGATACGCTTAATTTATTAATTAATGCCATTGACAAAGACAACGATTCTATTTTGGTAACGGCTACCGGTGCTATTTTAGCGCCCGGTACAAATCCGGCTTTGTTTGAAATAGTGAGCAGGAGTAAAGGCTTAACGCAAATGCGACTTAAGTGGGCTACCTTGTGTAAAAACATAAGTACCGATACTTTTATAGTTGATTTGGATTTGACAGACGATGCTTGCCCGGTTTCGAAAACAGGTACAGGCAAAATAAAAATATTGGTTAAGTCGCCTAAATCGGTAACACCATTTCCTGCATGTTTAAGTTCTATAAACGATAATACGGTAAGACTAACCTGGGATAGTGCCACCAGCAAACCGAAACGATTTGGTTACTTACAAATTTATAAAAGTGTAAACAACGGACCTTATTCACTCATTGATACTGTTGCTAACTGGCAAGTGAATAAACGCATAGATAACAATGCGCTGAACCATAAAATTATTCAAACCAAATACTATTTAGTATCCGTAAATAATTGTGGCACTGTAGGCGACTCAAGCAGGGTAATAGGCAGCGTGTATGAAGGTGATACTATTTTACTGCCCGGTTTTACCGAGGTGGGTGATACTTTGCTGACTGTTATTAAAACAGATTCTATTGGTACTTCATTTGTGTTAAAGGATACGGAAAGTAAAGATTCATCGTATATAACAGTAAGTGGCGATTTGTTAAGTAATAACTTGGCTACCATTACTACTGAAGACGGTTTGGGCTCAGGTAAAGTAAATATATTGGTGAAAACAGATTGCAACAGTGCCTTAAAAACATGGAACCTGTATGTAAAAATACGCGACAACCAATGCCCACAACCACGCGAAAAAACAAAACATATTCAAATACAGGTTATAGGAATGCCTCCCATTCAAATGCCAGAGTTGGTTTGCCCATTAAGGTTAAACAATGACAGGTTACGTTTGGCATTGCCACTACCCACCACCAATAAATACTATAAAGAATTTGCCTTAATTAAGTACAACAGGAATGTGTTTATGGGTAAAGTGAATATGTATAACAATTTATTGGCCGATACTTTTTATATAGATGAAGCTGCGGTGGATAATGCCAATAAAAATTACTGCTATCAAACCATTGCTTATAATATTTGTGGCGAAATAATGGATAGTTCGACCAAAGTATGTGTACGTAATGAAAGCGGTGTAACGCCTGATAAATTGAAATGGTACACTGTTACCGTGGTTGACGATAAAGAGATAAAACTGGTATGGAATAAATCGCCAAACGAAGCCATTAGGTTTCAGAACTATGTTATTTATAAAATGCAGGACAGGAATGGTAAGTTGTTTAATAATTTAACATCCGTTATCAGTATTAACGATACTACTTATACCGATACTGATGTAAAGGTAGATGACCATTCATACTGTTATAAAGTAACCAATACTAACGAGTGTGGTGTAGAGAGTGTAAACAACGATACGGCTTGTAGTATATTATTAACCGGATCATCTGAAAAACTAGCCCATAATTTACAATGGCAAAATTATAATTACTGGCCTTTGGGTGCGCAGAAATACGAGCTGCAAAAAGCCAATGTATACAATACCACATTCAATAATATTTTACCTAACAACAATAAAGGTCTGGCTTATCTTGACAAGGTTTTTGATTACCAGGTGGGTTTATATTATTACAAAACGGTAGCTTCCCAAAACCCTAACGAAGGCAATGCGTTTAGCGAATCAAATACGATTGAACTGATACAGGCACCTTATGTTTTTGCACCTAATGCGTACACTCCTAATGGCGATAATTTAAACGATATCTGGATTCCGCAACACGCTTTTGTACGTGACTATAATTTGAAAATATTCAACAGATGGGGTCAGCTTATTTTTGAAACCAACGATAAAAACAAAGGATTTAACCTGAGTACTTCAAGTGGACTTATAGCGAATGATGTATATGTTTACATTATTAACTACACAGGCTGGAATGAAGAGAGTAATACTTTAAAAGGTAATTTTACGGTATTGAAATAGTTTAAAAAGCTAACGTTATACCAAAGTAAAATATATTTAAATCGCTATCTGTATTATAGTTCTGGTACGATTCTAATGTACCGGTACCACTATTGAATTTAATACTTTGCGGATCTATTACTTTTATTATGTTTCCATAGTTTCTGTGGTAGCGTAACTCAAACAAAACATTTTTTACCAGTTGCATTTTAACACCACCACCTATACCATAAATGCGTGTTGCATCGCCTTCTATATTTTTAGTATCGGTTCTACTTTGGCCCGTTCCGTCAGTATAATTAATGTTTTGGCGGGTATAAAAAAAACGTCCGCCCCAATAAGCTGTTCCAAAAATTTTAACAGGCCAGTCTCTGCCCAATTCTAAATCAACATAGGGATACCAACCATAAGAGTTGCTGTTAATAGCTAAATTAGCATTGTTCGATAAATAAGATTTATCGCCACCAAAGTATAAATAATCAAAGCCTAGGCCTGCATATAAATTAAGCGGACTTTCCACTTTACACAAAGCATTATAGCCTAACTTAAAGGCAAAGCCATAACCGGTATTCAATGTTTTATCAATGCTGGTGGTTGGTATTGAAAAGCATAATGCTGCTCCCAACTGCAAAGTTTTGCCATCAAAGTTGTTGGTATTGTTACCGCTGTTTTGTAGCGAGTCAGCTTTAAAATTATTAAGAGAATCTCTGGTACTTGTATTCCCAGTTGGTAATTTACTTATTTTGCCCGCATTGGTATTGGGATTACGTTGGGCAATTGTTGTCAGGGTAAATAAAAATAAAAGGAGGCTTAATAGGGTAATTTGTTTCATCATCGTCTCATTAGTTAAAATCATGCCAAAATGGAAATCATTACTTTAATCAACCATAAAAAACTAGTCCGCTTTATCGTAAGCTTTAATAATATCTTTTACCAGTTTATGCCTTACTACATCTTCGTAGGTTAAATATTGTATATGAATACCTTCTACTTTCTCTAATATTTTTACCGCCTTTAGTAAACCCGATTGTTGTTTTTTAGGTAAATCTATTTGCGATAAATCGCCAGTAATAATAAACTTAGCATGAGGTCCCATGCGGGTTAAAAACATTTTTAATTGCAGGTCGGTAGCGTTTTGTGCTTCATCTAAAATTACATAAGCATTGTCCAATGTACGGCCACGCATAAAAGCCATTGGTGCTATTTCAATTACGCGGCTTTCAATATGTTGTTTTAGCTTTTCTGCCGGAATCATATCGTCCAGTGCATCGTAAAGTGGTCGCAAATAAGGGTCTATTTTCTCTTTTAAATCGCCTGGTAAAAAGCCTAAGCTTTCGCCTGCCTCTACCGCAGGGCGTGCCAGTATAATGCGTTTAATTTCTTTGTTTTTAAGGGCTTTTACGGCTAATGCTACTGCGGTATAGGTTTTTCCTGTTCCGGCAGGGCCAATGGCAAACAAAATATCGTTTTTATCAATCAAATCGAGCATGGCTTTTTGATTGGGTGTTTTTGCCCTGATTACTTTTCCGTTGTTGCCATGTAAAATAACATCGGTGGCAAGGGCTTCACTATCGCTGGTTCTGCTTTGTTTTATTTCGCTGTTTATATCGCCTGATAAAAGGGCTTTGAATTGCGCATCGCTAATGCTGCCTTTCTTTATAAGAATCTGCTCTAATTGATTTAATTTTTCTTCAAAAAGGTCTATGCCTAAATCATCGCCACTTAAAATTAACTGGTTGCCACGACTTACGATTTTTAATTTGGGAAAATGTGCCTGAAGTATTTTTAAGTTTCTATTATTGTTGCCTAAAAGTTCGGTAGGATCTAAATTTTCAATAAGTATTTCTCTGTTGTTCAAATTTAATGCTGCTTAATTATATTTTTGTACGAATTTATTAAAATACTTAAGCCACACAAGTGAATTATATAACCCTTTTATCAGATTATGGGAATGCCAGCCATTATGCGGCTTCTATTAAGGGAAGTTTATATAAATCCATCAGTGAGGTGCAGATTATAGACATCAGCCATAATATTCATACTTTTGATATATTACAGGCTGCTTTTGTTTTAAAAAATACCTATCAAAACTTTCCTGCAGGCACCATTCATTTTATTTGTGTGGATGTTAACTTCCATTTATACCAACAAATAATAGTGGTAGAACACAACGGGCATTATTTTTTAGCGGCTGATAATGGCATTGTTAATTTAATGTTTGATGAAATGCCGGCTTCGGTTTGGGTAGTTAAAGAGGAGCTGGTATTGCAGGCAGGTTCGTTTATTGAAAATGGGTTGTTTGTACAAATAGCTGCACATATAAGCAGTAAAAAACCACTGGAAGCCATTGCACAAAAAGGAGCCATACGCAACAACAGCCATTCACAAGCCATAGAAATAAGCAATAATATGATAAGGGCTAAGGTGGTGTTTATTGATGGTTTTAACAATGCTTTTGTAAACGTAAGCAAACCCGTTTTTGAACATGTGCGTAAAGGCAGGAAGTTTAAAATATACTACCATGGTAAAGAGTATATTGATAAAATTGTAAGCGATTACAGTCAGGCAAAAGGAGGAGAGGACTTGGCTTTGTTTAACCATAACGATTACCTGGAAATAGCCATGAACAGAGGCCAGGCCAGCCAGCTATTAGGTATAAAAATAGGCCATAATATTATTATTGAATTTTCTGATAAATAAATATGATTACACGTATAGTACGATTGAGTTTTGAACCTGCTAAGCTGGACGATTTTTATGCTGTTTTTGAAGCCAGTAAATTACAAATAGCTGCTTTTGAGGGATGTAATGGTTTGCAACTGATGCAGGATGCCAACGAAAAAAATGTATTGTATACGTTGAGCTATTGGGAAAGCGAAGCGCATTTGAATAAATACCGTTTTTCAGAACTTTTTAAAACAACTTGGGCCCAAACTAAAATTCTGTTTAACAATAAACCTCAAGCATTTAGTTTAGAATTATTGCAAAAGGTAAAATAATATTTGCGTATAAAGTAAAAATTTTTACATTTGCAGCCCTTAATGGCGGGGTAGCTCAGATGGTTAGAGCACAGGATTCATAACCCTGAGGTCGGCAGTTCGATTCTGCTCCCCGCTACAGATTCATTCGCTTCGTGCGGATGATTTTTTCCCTTGTTACTTTTATAAAGTGGCAAGGGTTTTTTATTTACGGCTTTGTTCATTGCCAGAGCGTCAAAGGCGTGCACAAGCATTGCGAATATGCTCATTCGCAAATGCGAGCGGGTGCAGTTTGATTAGGAGGTTCTTTTGGAGACTACTTTACCTATGGAAAGTTCCACTTCTATGATGCTTAGTTGACCATTTATGTAAGTATAAGCATTAACCTTACCATCTGGTGTGGTAAATTTATACTTATGATTTCCTAAGTCTGAAATCTTTACAAAAGAACCATACATGTTGGAATAAATCTCTGTTAATCCTATCGGTTCAGTAAAGTATAAATCGGCTACTGTAAATGTAATTGCAGGCTTGTAAATGGTATCTACCTTATGGTTAATATTGCTTACATATTTGTTACCGAGTTTCTGTGTGTAACCAATTATATTTTCTGTACCCCTGTTTGAATGCCTGTAGGCAATACCATTTTTCAGTACTGCCTGTTCCTTATGCAGGTTTATTTCTGATTCTACATGAATGGACATAACCAGTATGCTGGCATCAGTATTTGTTTTAACATCTATTGTTTCCTTTTTCCCCAGAATGGTTTTAGTGGCAGTTATACTGCCTATATTCATACCATTAAAATTTACCTCAAATTTCATTTGGCTGGTTTGTGCAAATAATAAGGTAGTAAGCAAAAGCAAGAAAGTTGTATATATAAATCTCATAGCTGTGAATATCAGGTTGTGAAAATAAACAATTAAAGGACTATTGTTATAGTAAATAAATGACCATGGTAATAACTAAAGCCGCAGCGAATAGTGAAAACAAAAAAATCAAAATAGCTTTGGCAATAATTGTAAAAATATTTTTATCCTTAAATAAGTAACAATAAGTCCATATCATAAGCAAGTGTCCGGGAATGGAAGTAATGTATATTACGGGTTTAAAGTACGCAGCATCCTGAAGTAAAGCAAGCGTTGGAATAGTTACTATAATCGCTATTATTAGCCGTTGTGCTGCCAAGTAAGTATGAATGACCAGAAACTCATAAAAATTATACTGTTTGTACGAAAAAAAAGAACTGAAAAAGCGGAATAGCTGAGTAGCAGCAGCAACTGAACTTGGGTATAATGAGTATACAACATTCCATTTAATTCCTCCGCTTTATGCCCTTCAATATCACTGGTAAACATATTCAGGTGAAAATACTGACTCAGTAACACGTACAATCCTGCTATTAAAATCAGGAAAGTAAAAGGCCTGATATGTTTAACCCGTTTTCCTTTCAGGTAATCTTCAATAGCCCTCCCCGGATTTATAAACAAAGACTTAGTTGTATAAAACAAACCATCGTCCCAGAAATGAATGAATGTTTTTCGTAATTCGTGTATTACAAAATGCCTGTCTATTTTAAATGTATCACCGGGCTGTCCGCAATTATTACAAAACTTACCACTGAATTCAGTATCACAATTCTTGCATACTAACATGATATTTTATATTTAGTGGTCAATATTAAGCAAACTAGCGATAAATTTTCGCTGGTTTGTCAGGGAATTGTTTAGCCCCTTTGCTAGTGTAAGCCTTTGGCGTGTGCTAATTTTGTTTTAGGTTGGTTTTTTAATACACTCACTCGCAACATGCGAGCGAATGCAGGGATCATGTTATGGTAAAGGCTTGTTCATGGTTGGTGCACCACTACAAAATTATAGCAGGGAGTTAGTACCGATAGATTGGGCTAAGCAAAGTATTGGCTGTATTAAACAGTTAGCGCTTTTAATTGATGTATAAGTTTTTGAGTGCCTTTTTATTTGTTGCTTAAAATTCAAAGTTATCAGTTAAGTAATTGATTTTAGTGCTATAGCCTATCACGCATTAATTTTACTTTATCGTGATCGGCCTTTAGTAAATCATATTGTGCCCTAATCATTGTTTTTTGTTCTGCTGAAAAAAGATCTGTATTTAATTCTAATGTGGTTTCGTAAGTAGTTTTCATGGCGTCTTCACCAAATTCGCATGAGTTTAAAATTGTTTTGCGGTCTTTGTTGGTGAGCGCTGCTTTTACATCCATCCAAACACGGAAAAATTTTCCTGATATAAGCGTTCCCTCGGCTATTTGACCTCCTAACATACTTACCTCAGCTACCAATTCTTGTTTGCATTTCTGACTGTTTTGTATAAACGTTGCGAACAAAGTTTTTAAATCGTGTTCATCGGTTTCTTTTGATGCTGTTTCGTAACCTTCTATTCTATCGTTGTTGATAGTGATGAGTGTATTTAACACTTCAATTGTTTTATCGTTTTCCATTTTGTGTATTGATTAAACTTTTATCTCACCTTCATTACCTGTAATTAAGTTTGTTCCTGTTATAACTGAAGCAGCCATTTTTAAGAAGTTTACCATTTTGTTTCCATCGGTATCCCAATAATAGGCCGTGGTTGGTTTTACTTTTATGATGGAAATATCCGGGTCGTTCTTACCCTCTTTAAACCAAATTTTTGCCATTGGACTCCATAGTTCGTCTATTTTCTTTTTGTCAATAATTATTTCGGCTTCCCCATTTACAATTAAGTAGCTGCTTTTACCGGGATGTGAAAAATACAATTGCACATTTTTGTCTTGTTTTATTTCCCTGTTCTTATCGCTGTTTACATCGCTAAAGAACCAAATATTTCCTTGGTCACATACTTCTATTGCTTCCATTGGTCTACACGTAGCACCATCATCTATTTTAAGATTGGTGCAGAAGAGGCAAACACCTATATCTTCAACTAAACATTTTAGTTTGTCAATTGCCTCTTTGTTGTATAAATTTTTTATGTCACTCATTTTATTATCCTTTCCTGTTATCTCATTTATTTTTTTCCTGCCCTCATTATAAGGAATGCAATGATAACGATGATTGCAACTACAATGAAAATACCGAAACTCATTCCGGCTTTGAAAATACCTCCTATAATTTCGCATGAACTTATAAGGGATGTAAGGAATAGTAGTGTTACCACTGCTAAAGGTTTTTTGATTGTATATATTTTTTCGTTTAACAGGCTATCATTTTGCTGATGGTTGTTTTGATCTTTATCGGTATCCATTTTTATATGATTTTAGGTTATAACTGAATTGTTACCTAACAAAGTTGGGCATAGTATTTAGCAGAATCATTATATAATTTCTAAAAGCAATTACATATTTTACGGTATGGCAAAAAAAATGGTTACCGTTTTTGGTAACCATTTAAATGAAATTTTATTTCAGTTTTTCTGCTAAAAATAGGTATTGTGCCGGCAAATGATGTTGCCATATATTAGGGTTTTGGGTATCGTTGCTATACAATTTAAAATAGGCATCGTCAGCATATAGTATAATAGTGTTGCCTGTTCTTACATAATAGTTACTCTTGTAATAGGCAGGTATATTTAAGTTTGGTATTTGTTTTTTTACGGCTTTGGCAACCATTTTACCCAGGTACTTCTCATAATTTTTTTGTGCTTTAAAGCTGGGTTTACTTAACTGATTGTATACTCTTTTTAAAATAAGATTGGCAGGAAATTTTTGTTTTTTGATCATAGCCTTTGCATTTCGAAATGGATTAACTGCTGTAAAGTCATCAACGGTTTGGACAGAGAAAGGTACATCAGGAACCCAGTCAGCGGTATTGACAATATTATAAGCCCAGCCACCTTCATTCATTTTTTCATAATCATAAGCAAAAAATAAGTTTCCGGGTTTTGGTCCTGCACTGCAATAGGTTTTAAACTGAATATCTTGTGGTAGCTTACCATCCAATTTCAAATTTTGCAGGTAAGCATTCAGCATAAAAGTAATACCTCCGCCCTGGCTATGTCCGGTTAATATAAAGTCTTTGATACCTGCTTTGTAACAGGAGTCAATTTTGGCTTCAATTGTTTTTGACAGGTAAGCCATAGCCACAAACCAGCCAACTTGTACGGCTGCATTAGGGCTCTTAGCTAATTTGTATTTAAAAAGAAAATCTTTGTCCAGTTGCAATTCTCCGGTGGCGGGTATCATGGCGGCATATAGGTTAGCTAAAAAACTTGCTTCTGTTTGAATACTACCTTGCACTGCAATTAAAGCAACAGGCTTTTCTTTATGTATCCATAAATCCCAAATATTATCAAAGGCTACAACGGGAGAGCGGTAAACAAAGCTAAATGTTTGCGGGTCGGGTACTGTTTTATTATCAGCCCATTTATCCAAAGCTATGTGTGCTTTCTGGTTAATTTTTAAGGTTTCAATGTATTCTGCTTTGTCAAATCCGGGTTTTAAAACCTGGCCAAATACCATTTGTGATAGGATGATGCAGCTTAGTAGTATGGTTATTCGCATATTGTTTATTGGCTGTTTGATAAGGTTAAATAGTCAAAGCCTATAGGGCTTTTAAAAATACAAATGTTTGTTGTTTCTCCAATGGTAATTGCATCCCAATAGTCTTCCCTGCAAAGCAGTCGTTGGGTTTGGTTTTCAATATTTACTACCAGTATATATTTTTCAACTCGTTTATAGCCGCCATTACTAAATTGTTTATCAATCACCATAAAGTTGCCACATTCATAGAGGGATGAAATTTTTGAATTTAAAATTTGCCCGCCTAACATAAAGGTTCCAACAAAGCCAATGGAAAACATATTTGCAAGGTTGTAATAATTTATAAGCATAGTAGGATTTAGGATAACGAAGGGCTTAATTTTTCTGGCAATGGTTAACCCTGCAATTAAACCTATTGTTCCGAAAGTAAAGGCAAATAAATAGGGGCTATTGTAGTTTTTAAAATTATCAACTCCTACAATACCTGCAAACATTCCTCCAAATAAAGAAACGAAAAAGATGATTACAATAGTTACTTGCTTGCCTTTGGAAGTTTTTTTTAAGTTTATTTTCTGCTTAGCCATGTTATTGCTTTGAATATTTGTTAGCTGCTTAATTTTTCTATGATGGTTGCAAAAAGGTGTGGTATTCTACTCAAGCCTTCTAATGTTTCATTTGTATTTAATATAAGTCCTGTTATTGTTTGTGGAATCAACCCCAGTATTTCAAGTACAATTATCATGATGGGTAAAATTAAATAAGCCCAAAGCGGGTATTTAAATTTGGTTGTTAAGCCTGAAAATACACTGTTAAAAGCTAACATAATCCGCTCTTTATAATGCCATAGAATTAAAAAATCAAGAAATAAATAGTAGGAGAGTCGCCAATAAAAGCCGGGCATTTTTATATAGGTAATATCAATAATTAAAATGTTGGCAAGAATAGGAATGGAAAGCAATGCACCTAAAATAAGAGTGCGGTTATATAACAGTAACAACGCAGCTATTATCTGCGATATACCTACAAACGATTTGAAAGGCTCCTGTTCAAAAAAATACCAGGATAGTTTAAACAAGCGTAAGTCTTTAACGGGTGTTGACAGTTCTTTATCTGATAAACCAAATTGCCCTTCAGTAAGTTTAGCCCAACCATAGCTTAAAAATGTATAGGCTATTAAAACCCTTGCACAAAGAATAAAATAGTCCCAAAGTTTTTGCTTCCGTTCGGTCATTATATAAGTAGTTACATTTGTTACCGAAGGGCTGCTAATTCAGCCCTTCGATGGATAAATATACAAATGTATTTTAAAACGCAAAATTTTACTGGTTGGTGAGGACACTAACCACGGACAAAAAAAATACTTTTTTGTCCGTGACAAATATCTCTATGGTCGTCAATGGTTGTGTCTCCCGACCAACCATTAACCAGTTTTTTTAAGCAAATGCATGTTCTTCTATTGCTTCTTTATTGCTAAATGCAGTGGTATTACTATTTGCTATTTCAAAAAGTATAATAGAGGTTTCTGCATTCGGTCTTTCATTAATTTGTTTCAGATACTTGAGTGAAATAGTACCAATAATAAAACCCGATTCATGGTTAAGGTATGATTCATTGATGGTTTCAAAATATTTTTTAAACTCGCTGCCATAAGCTAAATCATGGCGTAAAAATATTTTGAGCATAATGTCTGATTCATTGGCTAATGTTTCCTTTTGATTTAGTTTTTTATACTCATACCTGTAATCATAACTCAGTGCTGAAATATCGGATAATACGGCTGAAGCTGTTGGATAAGCGCCTGCTCCTTTACCCACAAAAAACTGTACATCGCTGAAATAGGACTTTGTTTTTACCCCATTGAATACATCATCAACTGAAAATAGCTTGTCGCTTTTATGAATGAATTTTGGCAATACAAATGATCTTATTTTACCATCGGCTGTTTTTTCGGCATAGGCAACCAGTTTTATTTTTAAACCTTTTTCGCGGGCATAGTTTAATTCGAGTTCACCAATTTTATCTATTCCTATATTGTAAATATCGTTGGGTTTGGCTACCACGCCAAAGGCATGGGCAATTAACAGCAGCAGCTTATATTTAGCATCAAAGCCACCTGTGTCCATTATGGGGTTAGACTCTGCATAACCTTTTTGTTGTGCTTGCAGTAAAGCATCGGCATACGAAATATTTTCTTCTGATGTTTTGGTGAGTATATAGTTGGTAGAGCCATTTACAATGCCTTCAATAGATTCTAATAAATCGTTGTCATAGTATTCTTCTAAATTACGAATAATCGGAATGCTGGCACAGCAGGCTGCTTCGTATAGCAGCGGAACATTGTATTGCCTTTGTAATTGCAGTAACTCTTCAAAATGTTCTGCAATCATTTTTTTGTTGGCCGTTACTACAGCCTTGCCTTTTTGCAAAGCCGTTTTTACAATTTCAAATGCTGCATCGGTATCGTCAATTAACTCCACAATGGTATTGATGCTATCATCATTAAAAATATCATGCTTATCAAAAGTGAAATGATGCGCAGGTATTTGCCTTTGTTTGTTTTTATCTTTTACACAAATGCGTTTGATGTTTGCTTTTAGTCCGGGTGTTTTTTCCAACACTTCGTACAGTCCATAACCTACACAACCAAAACCAAATAAGCCTATTGTTAAATCTTTTCTATTCATTGGTTGTATGTTTTATGCAGTGAACGATAATTTTTTTGTTGCAGAACGAATGGCAGTTTGCAAATCGCTGATTAAGTCTTCAACATCTTCCAGTCCAACCGACAAACGGATTAAGCTATCTGTAACACCTGATTGGTAGCGCTTTTCAACCGGAATTGATTTGTGGGTCATTTCGCAGGGAAGGCATATTAAACTTTTTACACCACCTAAACTTTCGGCCAGTTTAAAGTATTTTGTACTGCTTACAATTTGAGTGGCCAGCTCTTTGTCATCTATTTTTAAATCGAAGGTAACTACGCCACCAAAATATTTTTGTTGCTGTTTGGCTATGTGGTGGTTGGTGTGTTGTGTTAGTCCCGGGTAGTACACATTGTTTACAATATCCTGTGTCAATAAAAACTCTGCTATACGTTGTGCATTTTCTGAGTGTTGCTTTACGCGTAAGGGCAGGGTTTCTATTCCACGTATTACCAACCAACTGTCAAACGGGGCTAATATGGCTCCTGAAGCATTTTGAATGAACTTAATTTTTTCGCCTAATTCAGTTGTATTGGTAACTACTAAACCGGCTATTAAATCGCTGTGTCCGGCTAAGTATTTGGTAGCGGAGTGAATGACTATATCTGCTCCTAAATCAATTGGTTTTTGTGAGGCAGGTGAAGCAAATGTATTGTCAACACACAATAAAGTATTGTTTGCTTTGGCTATTTTAGCAATGGCTGCAATGTCGGCAATTTTAAGTGTTGGGTTGGTTGGCGACTCTAACCATATCAATTTTGTTTTATTGGTAATGGCATCAGCAATATTGTTTGCCTGTGTGGCATCCACATACTTTACGGTAATACCAAATTTTTCATAGATGTGTGTGAACAGCCTGAATGCACCACCATAAATATCGTCAACGGCTACAATTTCATCGCCTGTTTGTAATAGCTTTACTACGGCATCAATGGCGGCAAGCCCACTTGCAAATGCGTAACCGTTTGTTCCATTTTCTAAGGTGGCTATTAAGTCTTCTACTACTTTTCTTGTAGGGTTGTTACTGCGGGCATAGTCGTAACCTTTGTTTACACCGGGTGCTTCCTGCACGTAGGTTGATGTTTGGTAAATAGGGGTTGAAACGGCTCCGGTTAGTTTGTCAACGGGGATGCTGTGCAGAATTTTTGTAGTGTCTTTCATTTGTGTTTTGAATTAAGTTGTTAAACATTTTTTATGTTCTTTCATCCCGATACTATCGGGAAAACTTATCCAAAACGGCTGGTAGAAATAACCTTGCGAAAAAGCCTTTAAACTAAAAAAGCTCTTCCGACAGGTCAGAAGAGCTTTTAATATATTTCCCTATGCATCGGGATATTTTATTATTGACTATTTTCTAACTTATCTATCTCTAATTACTTAGAGTTGAATTTGGCACCTTCCTACTTTCGTAGGGGTTGTCAAGACTTCATCGGGTCAATTCCCTCTGTCTTTCTGGATAAGAATATTTATTAAGAACGCGTGGCAAACATAACAATATAAAAATGAATCGACCAAATTTTTTTTATAAAAAAAATTATGTGGGTTTAAATTGGGGGCTTTATAGGAACGGATAAATAGTTGTTTATGTAGGGCTTTAGCACTAGCAAATTGGTCCTGTATTTTATACTTTATAATGTTTTAAATATTACACTTGTCTTTCACTCTATCCATACAGGAATATTTATATAGCTGTCGTTGTACCAATTTATATGCAAAGGTTCATTAGCATCTTTTATAGTTTCGTCTGCTACATTTTTACCCGAGCCATAATTAATTATTTCAAAAGGATGTTTGTTAATGTTTAAAAGAATAACCAACTTACTTCCTTTGCTTATTTTTTTACTGATTAAGTGTGTATTTGAAAATGGTATTGTTTCTTTTTGATTTGGTTTTAGCAGGGTTCTTTTGCTGTTGTTTTTTGTGAAACTAGCACGGCCAATATATCGGGTAAGGAAAAAATATTTTCCATCGGCCTGCAGTTCATATAAAGCCATTGAAATATCCAGATCTTTTTTGTTGATGGCTGCACTTAGTTGCCCTGTAAATGAGCCATTTATTGAAAAGTCTTTTTCAAATGTTTTTGTTGAAAACACTAATCCATTACTGGTGTCAAGTGCGTCAAAAACAATTGTTGGCGTAAAGTAATTGTTTTGATTTTGTCTGTCTTTAAAATCTACTGTTTGTGAAATACTGCTTGTTGTTTTTGGTTTTTGGGAGTCGAGTGTATGATTATTCAAATAAAAGGTCAACGTATCGTTATTCATTTTGGATAAGGATTCAACATGTTTCCATTCATTACTTCCCATTACCTGATAATTTATTTTGTTTTTCAGAAGGGCAGGTTTTTTACCATTTTTTAAAATATAGTTGAGCCACTGAAAAGCCAAATCCTGCATACTTATATTTGCAACCGAGTCAATATTATATCCCATTAAGTTTGAAGATGCATAGCGTTGCCCACCCCAATGGTCATAAGGCCCAACAACAAAATAATGATTGGCTTTTTTGTTGTATTGGTTATGCAGTTTAAAGTATTGCAAAGCACTTAATTCTGCACCGTCATAATAACCGGTTGTGCTTAAAACTGGAATGTTGATGTTGGCAAATTCTTTTGGTGTTGGAACTAATAATTTCCAAAAATCGTCATAGGAAGGGTGTTGTAACCATTTCTGGAATATTGGGTTTGGTTGTCCTGCCAAACTATCTAAACTACGGAATGAAAGACCTTTTTCAAACCATTCAAATACTAAACCATTTCTTAATGGTTGGAATTTATAAATATTGTCATTTGCCCAATTGAGTATGTTTGTAGTAGGTACATTATTTTCCATGGGCATGTCAAATCCGGGCATTACAGCAACTTGTGGTACAATGGTTTTTAAAGCGGGATGTAGTTTTTTTGTAGTTGCCCATTGCGAAAAACCAGTATAGCTTCCTCCGTACATGCCCACTTTACCGTTGCACCATGGTTGCTTACTTATCCAATCAATGATGTCGTAAATGTCTGTTGCTTCATGTTCAAATGGGGCATAATTCTTTAAATCTGACCGGATACCACGGGCATAGGCAACTACACCAACATAATCTTTATCGGCCGATCTCTTTCCAAGTATGGCATCTCCTTTACCTTGATAATAGGTTGTATAAAAAAGAATGGTTGGCAGGGGTAGGGTATCTGTTTGCTTACGAACAATAATAGCAGAAATAGGTATCCCACTTTTTGTTGGAATTAATATGCTGTCTTGTACAATATAGCAACTGTCGGGCAAAGCTTGTTTTTGGGCAAAAGCTGTTGTAACGCTGCTTAATAAAAGTAAAAATATATAAATATAATGCTGCATTATTTTGTCTTCTTATTGTTTGTCCGGTGGTATTTAAAATACCTTCTACTGTTTTTGCTTGTTTGTTTTTAGGTGTTCAAAATTTTTGGTATTGGTAAAATAGTGTAGCACCAGAATTAAAACAATGGTTGATGCAAACAAAACTTTTTGAATGATGGCGAGGTACTCGCGAAAATAACTGGAGCCATACATAAAAAGGGTACTATAAAAAACAAGAAGATAAAGGACGCACAGTAATTTTAAAAAATGCAGTTGTGATTTTAAAATAAAAACGGTGATATAAAATATACTTACCAAAAACAGGATACTGGCTATGATAACCATTATATTATGTAATGGTGTTGCTATTAAAAAGGTAAATAACATGCCTGCTGCACCCAAATATTTAACCACATTGGCGGCATTTTGTATTGGTATTTTCTTTGAAAAATCAATAAAGAACAGGGCAAAACTAATGGATAGAAAAATCATTCCGACAGTAGCCCAGGGCCGTGATGCATTATCTGAACCATTTATAGCTTTTGCTTCAAACAGATTGCTTATAAAATTTTCTGACCAGTTAAAACCAATTGAATTATAGTTAAATATGGAACCTCCCGGATAAACCATTGTAGCAATTAGCATAAGGAATACTGAAAGAGTTACTCCTGATAATATGGAATGTTTTTTTAGCATTTTATATTTGATTGATGTTATTGCATATAAGGTTGAATATTTCCTTGAATAGTGTCGTTGATTTGTACTTTATATTTTATGGCGGGTTTGTTTTTAACCAGGTAATCTTCAAATGCATAATAACAACTTGTAGCTGCTTTAATGTCCAACTCGTTTGCATTGTCCCAGCGAATATCGGTGAAGCAGTCAAAGTCGTATTTTGATATGTAAAAATTACCAAATTTAGGAATGCTGTCGCCTTGGTTAATAACCGATATGTTTAAAAAGTAATTGCCGTTTACGGGTTTAACATATTTATAAACTATCAAGTCGTATTGCCCATTTGGTGAGGTACTGCGGTAAAATATTTTGCGTTGAAATGATGAGTCAATCGGATCAGTTTGTATTACTTTTATTACCACTCCGTTTATCATGGTATCGTTTAGGTTTGATTTGTTATTACTGATAAACTCGGTGAATTTCTCTGCAATCATAATGGTGTCGTTACCGTTCCAGTATATGCTATCTATGTCTAAGCTTGAAAAGGACTTGTTTGCACCTTGTGTAAAGCTATCAGTAGCATTCATGATGGTGGTGAAAGATGTTCGGCTGCCATCCCAGGCGCCTTGTTCAAAACGGTATGTTAAAAGGTATTTAGCACCGTTAGGGGAATAAACTCTTGCTATTTCGGTATAGGTTCCGGGTGAATTGATAAAGCTGCAGCCTGCAAGCGTTAATGTAATGATTAATATAATTAAAGTTAATCTCAATGTTTGTTAGTTATAAATGGTCGTAAACCAAAACATACATGTACTATTATACGGTGCGTTTATTTTGGTATGGTTTTTTATTTAGCTTGTATAAATAAATGAGTCCTGAAGATATTATCCAAAGTATTACAAAATAGAAGAGTAGTGTTAAATAAAGCCCCCCTTCATCGGGCCTTTTTATTATATCATTAATGGCAATTGCCGGTAGCAAACAAAAAAACTCTATTACTATTTTTATATTGGTTGAACTTCTTGAGGCATTAGCAAATGCATATCCGCTATGTAAATAAGTAAAACTAAGTAGCAGATACATGATACCTATAAGTAAGGATGTGTATATTATTTTCTTATGATTCATTTTTAATTTCGTGGAAAGGTAACATAAGTATAAGTAAATCTTAGCGTTTTGTTTGTTTGTCCGGCTGAATTTAACTCTGTTAATGTTTCTATATTATTAAAGTCGTTATAGGTAATATTTATTTTTTTCCAGCCGTCCGCAATTTGTTCAATTCTATTTTGATTGTCATAAACAAAGCTGCTTGAATAAATAGTTGAAGG
This sequence comes from Bacteroidota bacterium, assembly GCA_040388375.1. Lineage (NCBI taxonomy): Bacteria > Pseudomonadati > Bacteroidota > Bacteroidota bacterium. The sequence continues at coordinate 140,947 of JAZKBU010000007.1, forward strand.
ACCGGAAATGGAGTAATTGGTAATTCTTCCGTCCTTGTCGTAAGTCATGGTATAATTGCTCCTTAAGTTTGCTTGCAGATGTTTATTTTCAATTTTGATGTTTGTTTGTCCTGCTTGTCCTGTTAGTTGTTCGCGGTCAGGAAAATAATAGGGGAAACGAAAATGGTCATTACAAAAGTTGATGTTGAACTTTGGCTTTAAACTATCAGGTGTATTACCGCAGGCTGTTTGGTAAATTATTTTATTTTTCGGAATAGAGTCTGATGGGTCGTTCTGGTAAACGGTTACCGAGTCAACTCCCTGCCATTGATTTTCATTTTTTTGATTGGAAACAGTGGTTTGCCCGCAGGAAATTATACAAATGCTTGTTAACAGGATGCTTACTGTTTTAGTGATTGTGCTACTATGCATTTTCTTTTACTTCAAAAAGTCTAAATGTATTTTATGGTTTAATAATAATGTATGGCCTCACACATTCAGGCAAATCATTGGTGGTTTTGATGGCTTTGTTCATAAACAAATTAATAATTACGCCTTTGCCGTTTATATTACCAATAATCAGCAATTGTTCGTAGGTATCTATTTTTGTGACATAGCCAACCAAGTCATTATTAACAACTGAAACCTTAATTTTGGTAGGGCTTTTAAGTTGTAGCAATAACTCTTTCTGGCGTTTGGGTAAATCTGTCAATGATTCATAAGTCCAGGTAAAAACATAGTCACTACACTTAATCATATTGCCTTTTGTTTGGCAGTTAGCCGGTGCCATAAAATGTTTACCACAAAACTCGCTCGAGTCTGCCGTTTGCCCTAACAATATGTTTGAACAGGCTGTCAGTATAACAGCGAGTATCAATTGTTTAATTGTTTTCATATGTGTGTTGGTTTAAAGGTCATGGTTTTATTTGGAAATATAATTTGTATAAAAAGTACCTGTTCCTTTAGCATCAAGCCGCCCAACAATTACCTCTTCGGAGCTGGCTGATAGTTCCAGTTTTGGCCGCAGGTGAATATGTTCTCTTGCACCTGTTGGCAATCCTGTTACATTATTCTGGTTGAGTTCGGCTAGCTGTATTAAAAGTTTTGCCAACGATTTAAGTCCTTCCGGATCGCCATGGATTAGTACTTCTTTCCATTGCATTTTTTCGCCATCCAGTTCATCTTCGTTTTCATTAACAATAATATCTAAGTGCCCACTTATTACTGATTTATATGAATCCATTGTTTTGTTCCTTTATTGTATTTACCAACTTTAACAAGTGGTTGGTGAGGACACCAACCACGGGCGAAACAGTTTCTTATGCTGTCCTTGGTTGTGTCTCCTGACCAACCAACAAAATATTATTGTTTAACCTGATGGTTAATCATCCACGTCATTCCGAATTTGTCGGTAAACATACCAAAGTAATCGCCCCAAGGAGCTGTACTCATAGGCATTGTAATTTTACCACCAACGGAAAGGCTGTTAAATAACTTATCAGCCGTTTCTTTATTATCAGGATGGAATGATAAGGAGAAGTTATTACCGGCCTTAAAAGCTTCGCCCATAAAAGGTAAATAGTCGTTGCCCATTAGTTTTATATTATCGGGGCCTTCCAGTGCTATATGCATAATTTTGTTCTTGTCCGCGTCCGACATCTGATCTGCATTTGGGGCGTCACCAAAACGTTGCAGGTTGGTAATGGTTCCATTTAAAGCGGTTTTATAAAAATCAAAAGCTTCTTCGGTGTTTCCATTAAAAGTAATGTAAGCTGTAATCATAATTATGGTTTTTAGTTTTTTATGTATGCATAACAAATGTAAACAACGGCTGATAAAAACTATTACATCTTTTTTGTATTTTACTTTGGTTGAAAATCCAACCAAAGAATAAAATACCTCTTTCTGTTAGCTATTTATTTACCACTTTTGCGGTCTTAAAAAACTGAATCCATTTGTCTTTTAACTCTGCCGGAACTGTAGCTTGTTTAACAGCACGGAAGTTTGTGTAAAGCGATGTTTTACCTTGAACAATATACCAAAGTTGTGATTCAGGTGTTTTGTCATTTTTAAAGCCGGGTGCTTCAATGGTGAAAATTATCCAAGGGTATTCTGCTGATTCGTCCTTTTCAATAAATGTTAGTTTTGCTTTTGATGAGTTTAATTTGGCTTGCTCAAACATCATATTCATGGCCTTATCCATAGGAATGTTTTTTGCACCTTTAATGGACATCATACTACCAAACTCTGTCCATTTCTCCAATGTTTCGTTTGTATGAATTAATTCGAGCATAGCCATTTCATCCGTTTCCTGGCTATTACCTACTTTCCAATTTTCACTTTCAGGCCAGTTCAGCATTAACGATTCTCCCTCTAGTTGTTCGTTACCACAAAACTGGGCTATATATTTATCTGCCTGTTTATCGCCCATTTCTTTGGCGTAAACAAAATCTTCACAAGCCCCTTTTTTATTACCTGTTTGCGCACGTATTTGCCCACGCAGGGTTAATGCATTGGGTGTTTTGGCGTCTAATTCAATAGTCTTGTCCAAGTCGGGTAGTGCCTCCGCATACTTTTGCAGGCTAACAAAAACAGCAGCTCTGCTGTAATAAGCTTCTACAAATTTTGGGTCCAGTTCAATGGTTTTGCTAAAGTCTGCCATGGCCGATTTATAATCTTTTAAAGCCAGTTCACAATTACCACGATTATAATAAGCGTCTTTGTTTGCTTTATCTTCTTTTATGGACTTGTCGTACTCTTTAATAGCTCCTTTATAGTCTTGTTGTTTATGTTTTGCAATTCCGTTTTGAAAATGCTCTTGCGAGGTTTGCCCAAAAGCAGCCAAGGTACAAATAAGGGTAAGTGTGGTTAGTATTTTTTTCATTCTTTATAGTGTTGCTGTTACAGTGTAAGTTCAGAAGTACTTTATAGTCTGTATAAACAAATATAATTGAAAAACTCAAAACAAAAACGGCCACCTTTTCAGGCAGCCGTTACACATTTAACATTTTAAAGCAAACAATTATGATGTTAATAGATGTGGTTTCTTTCTGAAAATGTATTTAACAACAAAATAGATAATTAATGCTGATAATACGCCTGTTAAAAAATCTGTCATTGGCACCATAACAGCGGTATACAACATCATGGAAAATTCAAATTTACCTAAGTGTTTTATCTCTTTTATTTCGGATGGTTTAATCATATTACTGGCTACCCATACTAAAATACCACCAATACAAGCCATAGGGATTAACTCTAAGTATTGTGCTAAAAAGTAGGCCATGGTTAGTTTTAAAATAGCTTTAAAGTATCCGGCTAAAGGTGTTTGTGCACCTGCTTTAATACTTGTTGCAGTACGTGCCAATGCACCTGTACACGGAAACCCTTGAACCAATGGAGTAATAATTTGCACCAAGCCTTGTCCAAAAAATTCTTTATCGGGGTTAAAAGGTGTTTTTTTATTGTTGGCTAATTTGTCTGCCATGGATGAGCATAAAATACTCTCCACTCCGGAAACAAATACGATGGCACATACAAAATATACTATATCTAATAATACACTTGCACTAAACGATGGCAACGATGGTGCAGTAAAAACAAAAAAGTTGTTGGGGATTGAACCATATAAATCTTTTACCAATATAATGTTTTTATCAGCAAGCAAAGTAGCAGATAGTACGGTTGCAACACCCATTGCAATAACGGGCCCCGGTATAAAAACAGAAATACGTAATAAAACTTTGGTTAACACAAAGGTCATAATGCCTAACAAAATAGACCAGCCATTTATTAAATGCATATTAGAAAAAGCGGTTCTTAAATTATGAATAAGTCCGCCTTTTATTTCTTCGTCTTGCCCTAATAAATCTTTGAACGATTCAATGCCGAGTATATCTTCTAAATTGGTTAATGCAATGGCAACGGCTATACCAATGGTAAAGCCAACAATAATAGAGTTGGGTACCAGCTTGGCAAAACGACCAAAACCGTAAATACCCATGATCATTAATATAATACCGGCAATCATGGAAACAAGAATTAAGAAACCATGTGCTGCTTCAAAAGTGCCACCGCCTGCTACTCCGTATTTGGTAATTAAAGCGGCAATAACGGGAATAAATGCTGCTGTGGGTCCATATACCTGGTACTTTGAGCCACCAAAGGTACGGCCTATTACACAGGCTAATGCACCTGCTATAATACCATGTTCGGGGCGCATGCCCATTGCCATGGCAAAACCCATTGCCATAGGTATGGCGGTCATGGCAACAATTAATCCGGCACTAAAATCTTTGTAAATTGTTTTAGCCCAATTGTCTTTGGTAAGGTCTTCCCATCTTGAATCGAAGAAGGTGAAGAATAGCTTTAAACGGCTTATTGGTGTTTTTGGAAATGTATTTTTGTTCATGTTTTATAAAATTTAATACAACGTGTGTGAATGAATGGGAAAGGAGGTTTACTCCACTTCGGTAAAGGGGAGTGTTGTTTTGCGTAACAATGGAATAGGGTTAAATGCCTGATTGGGCGTTTTTAATTTGTACGTTTTGGGTACATAAATGGCCTCTATATTGTTTGCCTTACAAAAGTTATTGAGTGCATTGGTGTTTACGCCATGAAATATCTTGATGTCAATTTTTTCAAGCGAGGCTTCGAACCTGTTTTTGAGTATTTCTAAAGCCTCTTGAAACTCTGGTGTGTTAAGTGCTGTAATAACTTTTGTATGGGAGTAAAACAATAAGTCTGAAATGGAATCACTGAGGTATTCAGCATACATCAACACAACTCTTATGGGGGTGTTTGTATTGTTTTCTAACACCACTTTTAATGTATGCAGGGAGGCGGTTTGAAAATCAATAGGTATTAAAATAGTTTTGGCCATAACTTAAGCATTAAGAAATATGGAGGCAAAGCTATGGTGGCTAAATTAGCAGGGTATAAGGATGAGATTAGAATTTGATAAGAATAAAAATGAATCGCTTTTCAAGCGGTTCACTTTAAGGTAACAGATGGTAGTTACACAACCATTACCGGAATTTTTATTTGCACAGTTGTTCCTTCATTTTGTACGGAACTAACCAGCACTTGCCCTTTGTGTAAGTGAATAATATTACGGGTTAGTGGCAGGCCTATTCCGTAACCTTCAAACAAAGTGGTATTGGATGCCCTGAAAAAGGGGTCGTAAATAAATGGAATATCGGTTTTAGGAATACCTATTCCGTTGTCCTGAATGCTTACTATAACATATGTATTGCTCGATGCTATTTGTACGGTTACAGGTTTGTTGTTAGAGTATTTGCAGGCATTGTTTAGTATATTGGCAAAGGCAAGGTTTAATAGTTGTTTGTTGCCTGCTAACTTTAGCTTGGTAGGGTCTTCGGGTAGTAAACTTAAATCTACCATAATTTTGTTATTGGGATTCAGTCTGTCTATAATGGCTTTTGTTTCCCAAATAATTTCGTCCATCCTTATTCTTTCAAACGTAATGGCCTGGCCTTTGTAGCCTGTTTGTGCTAAAAATAAAAGAGATTGGGTAATCTCGTTTAAGCGCTCGGCTTGTTGCAATATGTTTTGAATGGCTTTAATATACTCTCCCGGATTTCTTTCTTTTAACAAGGTAACATCGGCCTCGCCAATGATAGCGGTTAATGGCGTGCCTAACTCATGCGATGCATTGCTGATAAAGTTTTTCTGTGTTTCAAAAGCGGTTTCAACCCTATCGAGCAAACCATTAAAAGTATTGGTAAGTTCACTTATTTCGTTGCTGGTGGCGTAGTTACTTTCTAAACGCAGGTGAATGTTTTCGGTGCTTATTTGTTTTACCTTATCGGTTATGTTTTTAATGGGGTAAAAAATAGATTTGGAAAAGTAAACGGAAAAGGCGGCCACAATGAGTATAACCATAGAAATACCGGCAATGAGAATATTGCGGACAAAACTAAGGTGATGGGATACATAATAGTTTTCGGCCGATACAATAACGAGGTATTGTTTGTTTAGCTTTTGGTGTTTGGCTCCTGCATATAATATATTGCCTTTTTTCGATTCGGCATTGCCGTTTTTGGTCAATGCTTCTATAAAATCAAGCGGAAGTTTATAGGTATCGGCTATATTGTTTAGTGTTGTTTGCGGAAGCAACTCTATGATGTATTCCTGTTCTTTTTCCAGCTTTTCCAGGTGCTTGGTTCTTAAAGCAATTAAATGGGTATTGTTTAAATCATCCACACTTAAATTGTATTGTGCGGCAATACTCACACGTGCTTGCAGGCGTTTGTAAAAATCGAGGTACGAAAATTTGTTTAAAGAGTAATAAATGGTTGCACCAAACAGTATAACCAATACAATGCTTATTAACCCTAAAATAATGGCCAGTTTGGTTTGTGTTTTCATAGGGTTATTTTAAAATATAACCCATGCCTACAACGGTATGAATTAATTTAGGTTCGTTATCGGTATCTATTTTTTTGCGCAGGTAGTTAATGTAAACATCTACCACGTTTGTTTCCATATTAAAATTAATATCCCAGGCACTTTCTAATATATCCATGCGCGATAATACTTTGCCTTTGTTTTTCATTAGTACTAAAAGCAAGCGGTATTCGGTGGCGGTTAGTGATATGGCGGTGCCATTGCGCGACACTGTTTTTGCATCATCGTTCACCACCAAATCGCCTACCACAAAGGTGTTTTTACTTTTATCGTTAGTGGGTTCATCTGTTTGTGAGGAGCGCCTGAGCAATGCATTGATGCGTGCATTGAGCTCAATAAACTTAAATGGTTTTACCAGATAATCATCAGCTCCGGTATTTAAGCCCAAGGCTATATTTTCTGAAGTGCCCAGTGCGGTTAAAAATAAAATAGGGGAGCTAATGTTGCGCAAACGCAACTCTTTGCATACCTCTATGCCATTCTTGTCGGGCAGCATAATGTCCAGTATAATAAGGTCGTAACCCGCATTTGTGGCCATAGCAATAGCCGTGTTTCCATCCAAAGCAACCGATACTTCATAGCCCACTTCCTCCAGTCCTTTTTTTATAAAAGCAACTACTTTAATTTCATCCTCTACTAAAAGTATTTTTTTGTTTGTATTCATTTCTTGCGTGTCAATGGTATGGCTAAAGCAATTTCAATTATAGCAAATAATAGTATTTTATTTAGTAACAAACGTAGAGACGTTGCATTGCAACGTCTTTAAACAATATTAATTAATCAGTTATAACATCATTAATAATGTAAAACAAAAAGACGTTGCATACAACGTCTCTACAAATAGTATTTAACTAAGTATGTATTCTCCATTGCTATCCTTTTTTAACTTTTGCGGAGTGTAGTTTGGAAACATTTTGTTATCCAGGTAAAAGGAAAGTCCGGCAATGGTGCTTGCTAAAACTAAGTTAATCATCATATCCGGCCCTCCGTCTGACTTGCTCATGCTTTGTGCAAAACCCACTATGGTCATTATACCACAAAAACGATAGATGGGTGCGTTGTACCGGGCTACTTCATAGGCAAAATAAGCTGCAAAAAATGGAACAATAAACACCAATAAAAGGGTCCATGCTTGCCCGGTTTGTATAGTTAAATTAAATACAAGCAGTATGCGCAACACAATGGACAAACCCAATAACCCCAATAATATATTATTGTATAGCTTATATTTCTCTTTGTTCTCTTTGGTTACTGTTCCGGTAATTAAAAGCGCAATGGCTTTGCTGTCGTAATACTGTTGCACTAATTCATTGTAAATTTCCTGGTCTGTTTTGTTGCTATCCCTGCTCTCTATAATAAATTGTTGTGCTGCTTTTCTGTCTAGTGATTTTTTACTCATTACTGTTGTTTATTAAATGGACTATGCACCCTGCATAAACAAATGTAATTTAAAAATACAAAACTTTTAGAAGTGTGGTTGGTAAGGACACCAAGCACGGATAAATGATTCCAAAGGAGTCAAATGTTAATATGAAGGAGGGCACTGCCTGCCTGTACGACCCCTTCGGGGTCGAATCCCTTTTTTTGTTGGGTATACTATATATATTTGACCTTTTCAAGGTCATGGGTGAGGACACCAACCACGGACAAAAGTAATTGAGAAAAAAAACAGTATGATTTATAGGTTTTTTATATTAACAATGGTCTTTGTTATAAGTAACTGTAATATCCAGAATAAAAAGCATAGACCAATTGTTATCAAAGGATATTATGAAATAGATAGTATCATTATAAGTAAGGATAGTTGTATTCTGGAAGGAATAGTTTTCGATAAGAGGTCAAATGAAAAATTAAACTATGGAATTGTTTATTTAGATTCTAACAAATATTTAGCTATGGTTGACAGTATTGGCGGGTTTCGCAAACAAGTGAAAGAGGGAAGCCATTCAATCATAATATCAGCTGTTGGATATAGTAAATTAAAAACAGATACTATAAATTTAAAAAACGGATATAAGTTTTTTATTAAATTTTATCTGGGGACAACAATTATAAGATAAACAATGAAATGCTTTTGGTTGTTAGTACGCACACCAACCACTCACAAGAAAGACTCCAAAGGAGTCAAATGTTAATAAGAAAGGGAGTACTGCCTGCCTGTACGACCCCTTCGGGGTCGAATACCTTTTTTGTTGGGTATACTATATATATTTGACCTTTTCAAGGTCATTGGTGCGGATACCAAGCACGGATAAATTGACTACTAATTGAGTATAAGAGTATGTATAAAGTATTAATTGTTTTTGTTTTCGTTTTGTTTTGTACAGTTACAAAAAGCCAGGTATTAATTTCTGTAAATTCAAAAAAGAAATTAGATACAATAGAAATTCGTATAAATTCAGATGATAGGATTATTCTTCTGGTTGATAGTAATAATAAACTATCAAAAATACATTCCATTAAATGTAATGAGTTAAATGGATTTCAATATTATCTAAATAAGTATTTTTTAGATTCAATAGTAAAATATTCAAATAATTTACCAACTAATGAAAAATATATTAGTTCTAGTAATGGGGAATTGAATAAAATATATCAGTCTGATGGCTCTATATTAGACTCCAATAATTTAAAATTACAGTTTCTTCATCCACAAAATGGAATCCAACTAAGACCTAAAGGTATTTTAAAATTATACGAATATGATTCATTGGGTAGAATAAGTATCATAAGTGATATAGATAGTAACTATAACAAGAATGGTGAAAGTATTAATGTTGATGAAGAGCTTCACATTTCCCAAATTCGCAATTGGCTTAATGACATTTCTATTTTTTTTGATAGTAATCGTAGAGGTATTGGTATATATGATTGCGGTATTTCGGGCAAAAGATATAATATATGGATATGGAATAGGTATAATGAATACAGAACCATAAGTGAAATAGATATTTATATTACTGATAGAACAACTAATGAAAGGGATAGTAAAACAATTAAGATTAAGAAGAGTGGAAAAGTTAAGGGCTTAAAAAGAAATGCTAATTTTATTTGGTAGAGTAGTCATTTAAACAAATATCGCTTCTCCCTTAACGGTATAGAATACATATTTGCAATGCACATTTTCCAAAACCATAACTATCTGGTAACTCCTTTATGGGCATTTTGAAAAAATTATAGGCATAAAGGAACTCCTTTATTGACATTTCAGAAAAATTATGGGCATCGGGACTCCATTTTTGACATTTAGGCAGCAAAAAAGGTATATTTATACTCCTATATACCCTTAAAAAGTGAATGAATGCCTATAAAGGAACTCCTTTATAGGTATTTCAACATGAAAATAGCAATAAAGGAGTTCCTTTATGCCTTGGGAACGTGATTCCCAGGGTACATAGGAGTTCCTTTCCTGACATTTTAACACGAAAATAGGGGTGTAGTAACTCCTTTATACCTTGGGAACGTGAATACATGCCTATATAGGAGTTGTTTTGTTAAACTTATAATGTATGAAAAAGTAATGAGTAGGTTGTAGCCAGCAGCACTGCTTACTAAATTTGAGTTGCCAATGCCCAGGTTGTGAATAAAACGGAAAGAATTATAATAAAAAGAAATTCTAAACGATTGATTCTTTTAATTTTTGTCTTGTCGTAAAAGGCTGAATTTTTAAAAAAGAAATCTAAAACTTTTGAGATAAGGAAAACCAATAAACCAAGTATTAAACAAAAGCTTAAACGATATAAATAAACCTCCCAAAAATTTTCTTTTAACATTAATTCCTGTTGTTCCTTTCCACCTAAAGAAAAAACAGAAGCCCAGAAAATAATGGCAACTTCAGCAAGCAAGAAAATAATTCTTAATAGGTAATAGAGGCTTTTCAATAGTATTATAAAGTTTGTTTAGTGTTTTGTTGAATACACACGCCAAATGCGTGCGCTAGCTAGGTTCAGTTATAGGTCTTGAATTAAGATAAGCGTGTAGATCGTCTTCTAGTCACTTCATACTTATGCATATTCTTAAAAATATCAACTTCCAGTTCAGTGTATGGTACTCCATTGTCAGCATCTGTATAAATTCTATTTTTACCGTCAAATTCTTCAATTACGTGTAATCCATTTTCAAACTTAATAATAACTTTTTCATTCTCTTTCATATCCTTTTCCATCAATTCCCTTTGTAACTCTTGAATTTGTTTATCTTTATCAAATATCATATTATTAAGCTCTTTCATTTCCGCTCTTAATTCGCTATATCTCATTTCGAAAATTTTCTGTTCATCATTTGCCATTTCATCTCTATGATTAAGTCGAGACTTAAATTCGTCAATTAATAATCTATCTTGTTTTTTTTCATTTTCATAATCATCTTGTAATTGTTTATTTTTCTCTTGAAGTTCCTCAACAAGTTTATTATGTGTATTTTTTTCTCTATATTCTGTTTTAGCTTCTTCTCGTTTAATTTCTTCTATGGCAATTTGTGTTTCATTATCAATTTTTTGCTTTTGCTTTTCCATCTGAATGGCATTTCGTTTCACTAGCGGAAATTTCAATAGTTCGTCAAATAGAAGATTTAAAAAAGGAAGAATTAAAACATAAAAGATAGCTGCTAATAATGGTAACAAAAGAACTAACACGATATTTGAAAACTCGGTTTCTATGTATTTAATTTTGTCCTCAATTATTTGTGAAGATAAAATGATAAATACAATTGGTTTCCAATTGAACAATACCCAAGAAGTTATAAAAGAGCCAATAAATGGATTCTTGACTCTATCTTCTGTTGTTTTAAAAATTGATTGTAAAAATTCTTTCATAGCTTAAATATTATTATATAATATCACCAGCAACATACTTACCCTTTTCCATTCATACAAGAGTAGAAATACCTTTTTTTAGTAGTAGAAATACTCTTTTTGCAAATGACAAAAGGGCATCAAACAAAAAAGGATTGCCGTGGTATAAACCAGCAGCAATCCTTTTATAAGTGTAAAAATTAAATATTATTTAATAATAAGGGTTGACTTCTTGTTGTCGTCTATGGCTACAAAGGTAAACTCACCGGTAACGGCTTTTTCGCGGCCCTCGGTATACATTTGTTCTATATATATTTCAACACGTACCTTTAAGCTCGTAGTACCAATATAGGTTACTTTACCCACCAGCTCAATAATGGTTCCTGCAGGAATAGGCTTTTTAAAATCTATCCGGTCGCTGCTAACGGTTACCATTTTCTGGCGGCTGAAACGGGTGGCTGTTATAAAGGCCACTTCGTCCATCAGGTGCATGGCACTGCCTCCAAACAAGGTATCGTAATGGTTAGTGGTATTGGGAAATACCGCTTTAAATATACGTGTTTCGGAGGCTTGTATTTTCTGTTCTAATGTCATGGTTGCTTTTGTTTATGAGCCACAGCTAATACAACCATCTTCCATGGTACACACAGGTCCGTCTATTTGCACAGGTTCTATGGTATCGGTATTGGCTTGTGGTTTGTTTTCGCTTACCGGAATAATAGGGTTTATTTCGTTGCTGCCTTGTTTCTCTACCGTAAACTGTACGGCTTGCGTAGCTGCCTGGCTGCGTAAATAATACATACCTGTTTTTAAGCCTTGTTTCCAGGCATGGAAATGCATAGAAGTGAGTTTAGAAGCGGTAGGATTATCTACAAATAGGTTTAACGATTGCGACTGGCAGATAAAGGCACCCCTGTCGGCAGCCATATCTATAATATTACGTTGTTTTATTTCCCAAACGGTTTTGTAAAGCTCTTTAATATCGGCAGGTATTTCTTCAATGTTTTGTATAGAACCATTGGCAGCCACAATTTTGTTTTTCATGCTGTTGTTCCATAAGCCTAAATTAACCAGGTCTTTTAACAAGTGTTTGTTTACAATAATAAACTCCCCGCTTAACACGCGTCTGGTATATATATTGGAAGTATAAGGCTCAAAGCACTCGTTGTTACCAAATATTTGCGAGGTAGAAGCCGTAGGCATAGGTGCTACTAACAATGAATTGCGTACACCATATTGTTTTACCTCTGCTTTTAAAGCCGTCCAGTCCCAACGGTTGGTAGGGGTTACGCCCCACATATCGAACTGGAATATACCTTTCGATACCGGTGAGCCTTCATAGGTTTGGTAAGCTCCGTCTTTTTGCGCCAAATCTTTACTGGCGGTCATAGCAGCAAAGTAGATGGTTTCGAAAATGTTTTTGTTTAACATTTTTGCCAACTCGCTTTCAAAAGGTAAACGCAACAATATAAATACATCGGCTAAACCCTGTACACCTAAACCTATAGGGCGGTGTTTCATGTTAGAGGTACGGGCTTCTTCTACCGGGTAGTAGTTGTTGTCTATTATCTTGTTTAAGTTTTTGGTTATTTCATACGTTACCTCGTATAGTTTTTGGTGGTCAAACTGACCATTGATAACAAAACGAGGCAATGCTAATGAGGCTAAGTTACACACCGCTACTTCATCGGGGCTGGTGTATTCCATTATTTCGGTACACAGGTTACTGCTTTTTATAGTACCTAAGTTTTGCTGGTTGCTTTTGCCATTGGCGGCATCCTTATACAACATATAAGGTGTGCCTGTTTCTATCTGCGATTGCAAAATGGCAAACCATAGGTCTTGTGCTTTAACGGTTTTGCGGGCTCTGCCTTCGGCTTCGTATTTGGTATACAAGGTTTCAAACTCAGCTCCCCAACAGTCGCTTAAGCCCGGTGCTTCGTTAGGGCAGAATAAGCTCCACTCACCATTGGCTTCTACGCGTTTCATAAATAAATCGCATATCCATAAAGCAAAAAACAAATCCCTGGCTCTCATTTCTTCTTTACCGTGGTTTTTGCGTAAGTCTAAAAACTCAAACACATCGGCATGCCAAGGCTCTAAGTATATAGCAAAAGCGCCTTTGCGTTTTCCTCCCCCTTGGTCTACATAACGGGCTGTATCGTTGAATACGCGTAACATAGGTATAATACCATTGCTGGTACCGTTGGTACCGCCAATATAGCTGCCGGTGGCTCTTATATTGTGTATAGCTAAACCTATACCTCCGGCACTTTGCGAAATTTTAGCCGTTTGCTTTAATGTATCGTAAATACCATCAATGCTATCGTCCTTCATGGTTAACAAAAAGCACGAGCTCATTTGTGGCTTAGGCGAACCTGCATTGAAAAGGGTAGGCGTGGCGTGGGTCATCCAACGCTCGCTCATTAAGTGGTAGGTTTTTATAGCCGATTCAATATCTTCTTTATGAATACCCACGGCTACGCGCATATACATGTGTTGCGGACGTTCTGCTATTTTGCCATCTATCTTTAACAGGTACGATTTTTCTAAGGTTTTAAACCCAAAGTAATCAAACCCAAAATCGCGGTCGTATATAATGGTACTATCCAACAGCTCGGCATGCTCTTCAATAATAGCCATTACATCATCGGCTATAAGCGGTAGCTTTTTACCCGAAGCTTTATCTATATAGTTATAAAGCTTGCCCATGGTTTCAGAAAAGCTCTTTACCGTGTTTTTATGTAAGTTACTTACGGCTATACGCGATGCTAAAATAGCATAATCAGGATGCGTAATGGTAAGCGATGCAGCCGTTTCAGCCGCCAGGTTATCCAGCTCGGTAGTGGGTACTCCTTCGTAAATACCTTCGATGGTTTTTTTAGCCACATCAATAACATTGACCATGGGGCTTAAGCTGTAGCTTAGCTTCTCTATACGGGCAGTAACCTTATCAAATTTTACTGACTCCTTTTTACCGTTTCTTTTTATTACAAACATTGTTTACTATTTATGATTTGTGATTGATGATATATGATGTATATCCCGATAGTTATCGGGATTGATTTTTGATGTTTTTACTTAGTGCTTTTGTTATATTCTTTATTCCTTTTTGTGCTTCTTATATATTATTGATGTTATGTTGATGCGTGTTTATTGAAATCATATATCCTAAATCACAATTCACAAATCCCTTCATATCCTAAATCACAATTCCAATATCCTACATCATACATCATACATTCCGAGCTTTTGTTGTTTTAACCGTGGCTACAAAAATGCTTACCAACTCGTTTGCTTCTTTTAGTAATGGATTGGTTATGGTATCTGCTAACAGTTCTGCTTCTGTCATTATCTCCAACCAATACATACTTTCATCAGCTTCTTCTATAATTATTTCTATTTTATAAATAAAGTCCGCTGTCGATTTTGCCCTGCAAGCCGCCCTGTAATTAGCTCCAACCGACCCCGCTGACCTTATTAATTGTTTTGCCAATTCATATCCGGCAGTACTTTTAGGCAATTGGTCACAAACCTTTAGTATGGCTATATGAAATGCTTTAGTCCGCTTCTTTAATTCATCCCGAGTCATTTATGATTTGTGATTTATGAATTATGATTTATTTACTTGGTGCTTTTGTTGTATTCTTTATTCCTTTTGGAGTTTCTTATATATTATTGATGTTATGTTGATGAGTGCTTATTGAATCATATATCCTAAATCACAAATCCTTTCATATCATAATTCATAAATCAAAAATCAGCAATCCGTTAAAAGTCCTCCTCGGTTGAAAATACCTGCGATTCCTTGTTACCCATTACACCTGCTTTTTGATAATCGCCTACGCGTTTTTCAAAAAAGTTGGTTTTACCTTGTAAGGAAATCATTTCCATAAAGTCAAAAGGATTGGTAGTATTGTATATTTTAGCACAGCCCAGTTCTGCTAACCAACGGTCGGCAACAAACTCTATGTACTGTTGCATCAGCTTGGCATTCATTCCAATCAGGTTTACCGGCAATGCTTCGGTTATAAATTCTTTTTCAATAGTTACCGCTTCTTCTATAATGGCACGTACCTGTTGTTCAGGTAATTTGTTTTGCAGCATGCTATAAAGCAAGCAGGCAAACTCACAATGCAATCCTTCATCGCGGCTTATCAGCTCATTGCTAAAGGTAAGCCCGGGCATTAAGCCTCTTTTCTTCATCCAGAATATAGAGCAAAAACTACCACTAAAAAATATACCTTCTACTGCCGCAAATGCTACCAAACGTTCAGCAAACGAGCCATTGTCTATCCAACGCAAAGCCCACTCTGCTTTTTTCTTTACAGCAGGTACGGTATCTATGGCATGAAATAGTTTGTGTTTTTCCTGTGGGTTTTTAATATAGGTATCAATCAGTAAAGCGTAGGTTTCGCTGTGTATGTTTTCCATCATTATCTGGAAACCATAAAAGCACCTGGCCTCAGGCAATTGTACCTCGCTCATAAAGTTAACGGCCAGGTTTTCGTTTACTATACCATCGCTGGCTGCAAAAAAGGCCAATACATGGCTTATAAAATGACGTTCGCCATCGTTTAAACTTTCCCAGTCTTTGGTGTCGCCACTCAAATCAATTTCTTCGGCAGTCCAAAAGCTGGCTTCGTGCCTCTTGTATTGCTCCCAAATTTTAGGGTAGTTAATAGGTAAAATAACAAAGCGGTCTTTGTTTTCTTTTAATAATATTTCTTCGCTATTGGCTTGCATAGTATCGTTGTTTGGTATTTATTTTTTTCGCAAAAGGGAAATAAACAACGACAATTTGCCCCTTATAATCGGGCTAATTATTGAGTATGCTTTTTGCCTTTGTTGCGAAGGCTCGGCACAAAATTATTTTGTGAGGTAATCTGACTTATCCATTATTTTTAGGAATTACAGTTGCGGCACAGCCCACGATTCACACATGGTTCCCCTCTCTATTCACCTTAAATGAAAACAAAATAATATTGTAAAGAACTAGCACAATTGTACCACTTAATTAAAAAATTAAAGCCATTTAATTATACCATTCATGTGGATAAATTATAAAACAAAGCAGTGGTGCGGATTAACCTCATTTAAGTAATTATTTTAAGGTAAATGATGAAAAAATAATTTTGATATATGGAAGATTATATAATCATTATTTAAAATAGGGTAGTGATTATAAAAGTGAATAGTTATACTTTTGCCTTGTGAAATTTTTAGCGCATATATTAGTAGGGCTCATTAGTTTACAGTATGCCGTAGCAGGTACTATTGTAACCAGTGTAAGTACGCTTCCTTCTTTTGGAAACGTTTATCCGTATAACAGTTCAACCAGTTTAAAATATACCGTTTCGGGTACAAGCTTAACAGCTCCCTTAATTATAAGCAGCAGCCCTGCCTTTGAGGTTTCATTAACCTACGGGTATGGTTATACAGGTTCCATTACCATTAACCCAACTTCAGGTACGGTAAGCAGCACTGTTGTTTACGTAAGATTCAGTCCTTCTGTAGTAGCCACTTATGCCAGTGCTAGTAATAGTGTAACCAATGCAAGTGTAGGCTCTACAACCGTAAGTGTAACGGTAAGCGGTACCTGTATAGCTACCACTGTTCCCAGTGGTGCATCTGCTTATTACAATACAATTGGTAACGTAAGAGGAGCAGGTTTAAAAACAGCTTTGTATGGTAAAGTATCGGTAGGTACTACAGCCGTTGGTTATACGCCCGGTGTATGGAATGCTTATGCCACTACCGATGTGCAACCCAACGGAAAAGTATGGGATATATACAGCGCCCGTTTCGATGTGAACTCGCCCTATGAATATACCCTGAGCACCAACCAGTGTGGTAATTATTCGCTTGAAGGCGATTGCTACAACAGGGAACATTCGTTTCCGCAGAGTTGGTTTAACTCAAGCACCCCAATGGTAAGCGAGTTAAACCATGTTTTTGCTTCGGACGGAAAAGTAAACGGTATGCGCAATAATTACCCTTATGGTAATGTAACTACTGCTACTTATACCAGCGCTTATGGAGGTAAATTAGGTACCAGCACTGCCAATAATTTTGGTTATACAGGTACTGTTTTTGAACCTATTGATGAATATAAAGGCGACTTAGCCCGTGGTTATTTTTTTATGGCTACCCGCTACGAAAACTTAATTGCCGGCTGGAGCACCAATGGCAATGCAGGCGATATATTAGCAGGTAATAGTTTTCCGGCATTTTTACCGTGGCAGTTAAGCTTGCTTTTAAGCTGGAACAATTTAGACCCCGTAAGCGATAAAGAAATAAAACGCAACAATGCAGTAGCCGCATTACAAGGAAACAGAAACCCGTTTATTGATAGTCCGCAATACGTGCAAAGAATATGGGGTGGGAGCATAGCGCCTGAACCAACCATAAGCAGCAGTAATTTAACTTATACCCACAACGGAACCAATACTGCTAATTTATATTGGAAAAGCGGTAATGGAAACAGACGTATAGTTATAGCCAAAGCAGGTAGTGCCGTTAATTCATTCCCTACCGATACCTTTGCTTATACCGCCAATGGTGCTTTTGCCAGTGGCACTAATTTAGGTAATAGCTGTTACGTGGTTTATAACGGAACAGGCAGTTCATGTACCATTACCGGGCTTAACAATATTACCAATTATTATATGGCTGTTATTGAATACAATGGTATTTCCAATATTACAAACTATAATACCACCACCTTTTTAGCCAGTGCACAGGTTACCTTACCTGTTAAGTGGTTAGGCTTTCAGGCTAGTTTGTATACCGATGAATCAGTACTATTAAACTGGCAAACAGCTACCGAACAAAACAATGCTTGGTTTGAAACAGAACGCAGTACAGATATGGTTAATTGGTTAAGCGTTGATAAACAAAAAGGAGCAGGCACCAGCAACCGCATTAATACTTACAATAGCATAGATAATATAGCAGCTTTAACCAATACCGAAAACATTTATTACCGCATTAAGCAAACAGATGTAAATGGTAATTACACCTATAGCGATGTAAAACAGGTTACTATTAACAACAATCAAAATATAACAGTACAAGTTAGTCCTAATCCATTCCATAACACTCTTGGTTTAAACATAACATTGCCTACACCGCAAACCGTGAAAATTGCTATTAAAAACGGACTGGGTATAACCGTAGCTATATTTGAAAAAGAAGTAAACACCGACAACCAATACATTCAGATGGACGACTTACAAAGTTTACCAAGTGGTCTGTATATGGTACAAATTGAACATAGCTTTGGTACGCAAATAGTGAAATGCGTTAAAAATTAAAGGCTAGGCATGTTTCGACTACGCTCAACATCCCCAACGTGTAGAGACGTTGCATGCAACGTCTTTTTACCAAAACCATACCAGTCATATCGAGCATAAATTCTTTCTTTTAGCAAACTTTGGATTTATTAATATGCGCTATTTTTATAAATTGCACCCAAGCATATTATAACCATGAAATTCGGACAAGTAACCAACCCAGAAGATATAGACTTTACCATTCCTGCTGACGATACAAACAACCGTAACGTACTCAAAGGAAAAGAATCAACCGGCTTTAAAGCCTACGTTGGTTGTGCCAAATGGAATAAAACCGATTTAAAAAACTTTTATCCCCGTGGTACCAAAGATGAGTTGGCTTATTATGCTTCGCAGTTTAACAGCATAGAGTTAAATGCTACCTTTTACCGTTTGTTCCCGGCCGAACAGTTTGAAAAATGGCGCGATGCCGTACCCGAAGGATTTAAGTTCTTCCCTAAAATTGGGCAGGATATTTCCCATTTAAAACGCTTAAACAATACCGAAAAGTTAGTAGATGAATACATACACAATGTATCGCATTTAAACGATAAGCTGGGTGTTCCATTCTTGCAAATGATAGAAAACTTTGCGCCTAAAGATTTTGAACGTGTAAAAGCATTTATCAATCATTGGCCTGTTGATTTTCCTTTGTCCGTTGAGTTCAGGCATACCAATTGGTATAACGACAAAGCCGTAGCCGATGAATTATATGCCATATTAGAAAGCCGTAACATACTCAACGTATTGGTTGATACTGCGGGTAGGAGGGATTTAATGCACATGCGTTTAACCACACCCACCGCCTTTATACGTTACGTAGGCGCCAACCATGAGTCAGACTACAAACGTTTAGACGATTGGGTGGAACGTATTGCTGCCTGGAAAAAACAAGGATTACAAGAGTTATACTTCTTTGTTCATCAAAATATAGAGAAAGAATCGCCATTGCTTTCCGCTTACTTTATTGAAAAACTCAATAAAAAAATAGGAACCGATATACCTATTCCAAAAACATTAGACACTGCGGGTAAGTTGTTGTAACCATTGCACTCGCTCGCGTCCCGCGAGTGAGTATATTGCTTAGCCTTCGGCTACTTTTAAAATCATACACCTCAATATTTTGATAAGAGAGGCTTATTATTATATTTGTTTTCCAAAAATAAACAAATGAAAAAGTCATTCCTGTCAGCATTACTATTCCTTACCATTTTATATGCGTTTGCTCAAAACCAAGCCGCTGTAAAACCTAAGCTTTCGCCTTTTACCCGTAAGTTTATGTTAGAGCAGCAAAGCAAGTCGAAAGACCAAAAGCCAAACTATTTATACAAAAAAGGAAACGATGGAAAACTATATGTTAGTGCCGTTATTAAAGTAACCGATGCCACTGTTGCACAAAATGGTTTAAATAAAATTGGTGCCCATGTAGGTACAAAAGCCGGAAAAGTTTGGACAGTAAAAGTGCCGGCCGATAAAGTGCAGGAGTTTGTGGAGTTAGCAGGCATTTTTTATATACAGATAGACGAGCCTGTAAAGCCACATTTAAATATAGTGCGTGGTGTTACCCGTGTTGATTCCGTTCAAAAAGGCATTAACTTACCACTTGCTTATAGTGGTAAAAACGTGGTAGTAGGCGTAATTGATTTTGGCTTTGATTATAAGCATCCAACCCTTTTTGATACACTTGGCACACGTTACAGAGTAAAACAAGTATGGGAACTAAACGGAACAGGAACACCACCGGCAGGCTATACTTATGGTCGTGAAATAAAAGACACCAACAGCATTAAAGCTGCCGATACCGATAACCCAAAACAAACACATGGTACCGGAGTTGCAGGTATTGCTGTAGGTTCAGGCTACGGAAGCCCAACACTGAATACACGTTACAGAGGTATTGCATACGATGCCGACATTGTATTTGTAGGCGTAAGACGCGATTCTATTGAACAACAATGGTTAGAAGGCGGGTTTTCCGATTTTATAGATGGTATCAGTTATATATTTGAGTATGCTAAATCCGTTCAAAAGCCAGCCGTTATTAATATCAGCTGGGGCTCACAATCAGGCCCGCACGATGGCAATACACTTTTCAACGAAGCCTGCGATAACCTGACAGGCAGCGGACGCATTATAGTAATGAGTGCCGGAAACGATGGCGAAGAAAAAATACATCTTTCCAAAACATTTACTCCTACCGATAGTTTGCTGAATACCTTTCTTACGTTTACCCCGGCTACCTATAAAAGAACCTGGGTTGATGTGTGGGGCGATACCAGCAAAACATTTTGTGGACAGGTAACATTATACAGCAACGGAGTTGCAGGCAGTACCACGGGTATGGTTTGTATTGACGATTTAATGCATCCGTTTACCTTAATTGGTGCCAATGGCGATACCTGTACTGTTGAAGTAATTACATCAACATCAGAATTTAACGGTAAACCCCGTATGACATTGAGTATATTTAACAAAGCTGCTGATAATATATGCGTTACCTTAAAAGGAACCGATGGTGCTATAGATGCATGGAATGAATATTACTATTATGGTTTTCCAAAAGGTTTTCAAAGTGAATTCAGCAATTTAAGTTATTCATGGGCAACAACAGGCAATACCAATACTACCGTAAGCGATATGGGTGCAGGAAGATCAATTGTATTGGTAGGAGCCTATGCTTCCAAAATTTCTTATACCGATATTAATTCAAATCCGTGGTCCTATTCAAGTTATGTAACATCAGGTAAAGCTGTTCCATTTTCAAGCCATGGTCCTATGATAGATGGAAGGATTAAACCTGATATTTCAGCACCAGGTCTTACCATTGGTACAGCTTATACTTCATACGATAGTGCTTATACAGCAACAGGTGCGAGCAGCAGGAGCATTGTAAGTGGGTTTACCCATCCTGTTAGCGGTAAAAGATATTACTATGGCGAGTTTACCGGAACATCAGCATCAGCACCCGTAGTTTCAGGTATAGTAGCCTTAATGTTGCAAGCCAATCCACATTTATTCCCTTCACATGTGCTTAACATTTTTGCCAAAACAGCCATTACCGATACCCATACAGGAACCCTTCCGGCAGAAGGCAATAACACCTGGGGACACGGAAAAGTAAATGCTTATGGCGCATTGAAAGGTGCCATAGCCGTTTTAAGTGTATATAATTCAGCAGGTAAAAAGTTAGAGTGTGCATTGTATCCAAATCCTAACAAAGGCGACTTTACTTTGGATTACGCTTCAGCCGATAAGAATCCTTTGCATATAGAAATATTCAACAGCAGTGGCAGCAAAGTATTATCAAAAGACTGGATTCCGGAGATAGGTTTAAACAGCAATACCATTAACCTGTCAAATGAACCACAAGGTATTTATATCATCAGGCTTTCATCAGACGAAGGTTTTACTACCATGAAAATGCTGATAGACTAATTCGATAAGACGTATTGCTTTTACATAAAAAAAACACTGGCTTACAAAAGGTAAGCCAGTGTTTTTTTTATGCAATAAAGACTATTTAATAATGTTGATGATACCTGCGCTGTTAAATTTTTTATACTCATATTGGGTTAAAAAGCTACTATCTCCAAATTTTACCCAATTGTGGTTATAATCCATTTCATAGAACATTATAAAAGGCTCTTTCATTTTTTTACTGTCTAATGTTTTATCACTGCAAGCCAATTTACGAACAAAACTACCGTCATCATTAAAATTGACCAAAGCCATTACTTTATCTGAACTACCAAACATAGTTTTTAGGTCTTTACCATAAGTATTTTTTAACAAACCGTTTAATTCATAATTTTTAGGGTTATCATAAAATAAAATAGATAATTTATCATCAATTAGAATGTTCTTATAACCAAAGTGAATTTTACTAAGATTTTTGGTTTTCCAATCAATTACATGATACCAATTTATTTTATTGTCAATATTGCTAAAACTTAGTATCCCAATACCTTTATATTTTCTCAAAGCATAGGCTTCTGTTATGTTCTGAGCTTGTAAAGCTTTATCTTGAACGCCATAATTAGCATAGTCATCTCTATACATTTCAAAACTGATATAATGGTTTGTTTTACCAACAATACTTTTAAATTGAATATCATATTTTTGAAGAAAAGTTTCCTTGTACATATCTTTTGGAATTATGGTTTTTCCAATAGAGTCTAATTTATTGGTATTTAAATTATATTTCTCTGCATGTGCTATATATTCAATCTCGTTGTTTGCAATTTTCTTGAAAATACTAAACAAAAAGCAAGTATTTGTATGGGGCTCATATTTAAAATCGTACCATAAATAAGTATCCAGATAAAGATTAAATTTAACTTCTTCTACTTTATCTGTCATTAATTGGTGTTTCATAAGGTAAATATAACTTCCTCTGCGGTATTCATCTTTTTTCTGGTGGCTACTGCTTCTAAATTTAAGAACAATCTCGTCTTTATCCATATTTAAAGTTTCAAACTCAGAACTAGCAAAAGCAGTGGCATTCATGAAAAAATTATTCTTGCCCATTAGCTTCAAACTTGTTGGATGATAGAGTTCATAATTAAATAGGGAAGTGGTATCATCCTTTGTTTTTTGAGAAGTAAAATAAAACATTACCTTATCTTCTTTTTCAGCATAACATAAATTTAGATTATGAATATTACTTTTGTATATATCTTTCTTTATCAAATTCATCCAATCTGTTTGTTCACTCAAATCAAGTTTGATAGATTTTAAATAAATTGATATAGAATCTGTTGCACTTATATAGTCTTTTCGGTATAAAATCACTCTATCATGCGTAAAAACAAAATCAGAGATGGTTTTAGGCTCGTTTTGACCAAGATATCCTGTTTCAAAAACAATAGAACCTATTATTTCATTACTTTTATTATACCGTACTATTTTTTGAAAAAAATAGGATCTAGGAAATTTAATATCCCATAGTTCTTCATAGCGATAATAAGAGTTTTCGTCAGTGCCAATAATTTTAAATCTATCCCACTGCATGCCTCTTTTTTTTACAGGCTCCCATTGGGCTGAGAATTGCTGACTGTAGAGTGATTGACTAAATAAACTTGTTAGTAAAAGTAGTAATAATAGGTTTTTCTTCATGGTTTAGTAAGGTATAAAAGGCGGCAAATAAAAGCTTATTCTATTAATATATTTACATTTAATTTCCTCTTAGTATTCACTTAAGTTCTTGGCACTTGCTTACTTTTCGCAAGTGAGTGCTAAGAATAAACTAATTCTTTTTCAATCCCTCTATCTCAACCCGCATACTCCGCAGCATATTCATAATACTATCCAGGTTTAATTCATCCTCCTTCGTATCCGACATATTCAGGTTACACACAAACTCCCATATTTCAATAACCGTAGCAGCATGTACAGCATAAGGTTCGTAGTTTTTATTATCAGAAACCAACTGTAAGTTGTTACCATCGCGAAATACCCGTTTATAAACAACTCCTTCATCTTTGGTAATTAATACATACGTGCTGCCATTGCGTATATCGTTAATCGATTCCACATACTTACCAATTACAAAACAACCATCTTTAAGCGGAGGCATCGAGTCGCCTTTAATAGGGAAAGCACGGTGTTTGCCTATAACCCTAAACGGCAAATTCATTACAGGTAAACTTTCAATATACTCAGGATCGGCATAACCATTTAAGTACCCTGCCGAGGCTTTTACCGTTACCACTTCCACCTGGTCGTTGTTATTTTTATCAACCACAATCGGAAACAGAATACGGTTATCACCCACCTTAATTAAAGAGTCTGTATCAACCGTTCGCAGGTCACATTTAACCAATGCATCAATAGAAACATGAAACAGATTCGATATTTTAATTAAGGTCTCCACTGGCGGATCGCAACGTTCTTCCTCGTACGAGCCAATACGGGCGCGTGTACTATCTAAGGCATTGGCCAACTGTTCCTGCGACCATTTTTTTAACTGCCTTAAATGCTTGATGTTACTTGAAATTTTACTCATGCTAAAATATTTAGCACAATAATACTAAAAATATTGGTAATATTGCATACTGTTTTCAACAAACAATTTTGCATTGTAGTGCCAAGTGGAGGCGAGGTATTTATTTAATTGATTACAACGTTTGAAAAATATACTCGTCTCCACTTTACAATAGCAAAATACAAAGACTTACAGGAAAAGAAATAGTTCATTAAACAATAACCACTACATCAACATGAATAGGCAAATAGTACATATTGATTTAGATTCTTTTTTTGTTTCAGTCGAAAGATTGAGCAATCCTGCCTTATATGGAAAACCCGTATTGGTGGGTGGTATGAGCGATAGAGGAGTGGTGGCTGCTTGCAGTTACGAAGCAAGGGCTTTTGGTATCCATTCTGCTATGCCCATGAAAATGGCGCGGCAGCTTTGTCCTGAAGCCATTTTAGTGCGTGGCGATACCAGCAGATACAGTTATTACTCCAACATAGTAACAGAAATTATTGCCAACGATGTTCCTTTATACGAAAAAACATCTATTGATGAGTTTTATATTGATTTAACAGGCATGGATCGTTTTTTCGGTTGTTATAAATTAGCTACCGAGTTGCGGCAAAAAATTACCAGAGAAACCAACTTACCTATTTCATTTGCACTGTCGGCCAACAAAACAGTATCCAAAGTAGGAACAGGTGAGGCCAAGCCCAACGGACAAAAAGAAATCCTGGTTGGTACCGAAAAAAACTTTTTAGCTCCTTTATCCATTCGTAAAATACCCATGGTAGGCGATAAAACCTATCAACTACTGCGCGATATGGGCGTAATGTATATTAATACCCTACAACAAATGCCCATTGTATTATTACAGCAAGTATTAGGCGATAATGGTGGGGTAATTTGGCGCAAAGCCAATGGTATTGACGATTCATTGGTTATTCCTTATACCGAACGCAAATCCATATCGACCGAGCAAACTTTTGATAAAGACACCATTGATGTAAAAGCACTCAAAGGCATACTCATTGGTATGACCGAAAAATTAGCTTACCAATTGCGTAGCGAGCAAAAGCTAACCGCTTGCGTAACCGTTAAAATACGCTATTCCGATTTTAACACCTATACCATGCAATTACGCATTCCTTATACTTCCTTAGACCATATACTCATTGAAAAAGTAAACGAATTGTTTGACAAGCTATATCAAAAACGAATGCTGATCCGCTTAATTGGCGTACGGTTTAGTCATTTGGTACAAGGCGGCCACCAGTATAATTTATTTGAGCAAACACTTGAGCAAATACAGCTATACCAGGCTATGGATAAAATACGCAAACGTTATGGCAAAGATGCAGTAAACCGTGCTGCAGGTATGGATTTTCAATCACACGATTTCAATCCGTTTAGCGGTAAAACAAAATAGCTCATGTTACTCAACTGCCATACCTATTATAGTTTTTGTTATGGTACCTATACCATTGAAAACCTACTGGACGAAGTAATACAAAAAGGTTACGACACTTTTGTATTAAGCGATATTAACAATACATCCGCTTGTTTAGATACCATACGCTTAGCACAGGAAAAAAATATAAAACCCATTGTTGGTATAGATTTTAGAAACCAAACCCAACAACAATATGTTGGTATAGCGGCCAATAATTTAGGTTTTAAAGAGTTAAATGAACATCTTTCCCTGCACCTGCATAGCAGCATTCCCTTTAACCAAACAGCTCCGGAGTTTAATAATGCCTATATTATTTACCCATTAAGCTACTATAAAGGTTGGCCTTTGCGCGATAATGAGTTTGTGGGTGTAAGCATAAAAGAATTAGCAAACTTGGCTTTTTTACCCGCTAAGCAACAAACCCATAAACTAGTAGCATTACAAACCGTTTCGTTTGCCAACAAACAAACGTTTAATGCACACCGCTTATTACGTGCCATTGATACCAATAACCTGCTTAGCAAACTACCATTAACACAACAAGCCAAAGGTACCGAGTTTATGTTAAGCAGGCAGGAAATGTATGCGACCTATGCTGCTTATCCCAATATTATAGCCAATACCGAGCACATATTGAATACCTGTAACATACATTTTGATTATGGTAAGCTAACCAATAAAAACTTAAAACATTATACCCAAAGCATACCCGATGATATAGCCCTATTACGCAGTGAGTGCATGAAAGGCTTGGTCTATCGTTATCCCAATCCATCAACCGAAGTATTAAAGCGTATAGAAAAAGAGTTGGATGTAATAGGGCAGCTTAATTTTGCTTCCTACTTTTTAATCAATTGGGATATTGTAAAATATGCGCGGCATAAAAACTATTATTATGTAGGGCGGGGTAGTGGAGCCAATAGCATTGTAGCCTATTTATTAAATATTACCGATGTTGACCCTATTGAACTTGATTTATATTTTGAACGCTTTATCAATATACACCGGAACAATGCACCCGATTTTGACATGGATTTTTCGTGGACAGACCGTGACGATATTACCAGATATATTTTTGATACATTCGGCTCACACCGAACTGCATTACTCGCCACCTATAGCACCTTTCAGCACGATGCCGTTACACGCGAGTTAGGAAAAGTATTTGGCTTGCCACCTAATGAAATAGATAAACTACAACGCAATAAAACAGGTGAAGGCTTGGATGATATAAGCAAATTAGTAATACGTTATAGCCATTTAATAAAAGGATTTCCTAGCCATTTAAGCATACATGCCAGCGGTATTATTATTTCAGAAGAGCCCATTAGTTGCTATACCGCCACCAATTTACCACCCAAAGGTTATCCAACTACCCAGTTTAGTATGTTAGAAGCAGAGGATATAGGCTTGTATAAATTTGATATATTGAGCCAACGCGGATTAGGTAAAATAAAAGACACGCTGAGCATAGTAAAAGAAAACAAAGGAGTTGATATAGACATACACAATATAGCAGCCTTTAAAACCGATGAACAAGTAAAAGCCTTATTACGTAAAGGCAATACCATAGGTTGTTTTTATGTAGAGTCGCCAGCCATGCGTATGTTATTAGCCAAGTTACAAGCCGATGATTATTTACGCTTGGTGGCAGCCAGCTCTATTATACGCCCCGGTGTAGCTAAAAGCGGTATGATGCGCGAATATATTATTCGCTTTCGCGATGAGAGTTTAAGAGAAAAAGCCCGGGACAAACTACCCGAGTTATACAACCTGTTAGCCGAAACCTATGGCGTAATGGTATATCAGGAAGATGTAATAAAAATAGCCCATTTGTTTGCCGACCTAACACTTGCCGAAGCCGATTACCTGCGCAGAGGCATGAGTTGGAAATTTAAAAAGCGTAATGAGTTTGACCAGGTACGCGAAAACTTTTTTCGCAATTGTTTAAAAAAAGGACACGACATCAATACCATAAATGACATATGGAACCAAATAGAAAGCTTTGCCAACTTTGCTTTTTCCAAAGGGCATTCAGCCAGTTATGCAGTGGAAAGTTATCAGGCATTATTTTTAAAAGCCTATTACCCCTTAGAATATATGGTAGCCACCTTAAACAATGGTGGAGGTTTTTATCGTACCGAGTTATATATACACGAAGCACGCATGCAAGGAGGTACTATTGAAAAGCCATGCGTTAATTATAGTCAGGCACATTGCGTAATAAAAAATACCACCATATACCTTGGCTTAAGTTTAATTGCCGAGTTAAGTGAACAAAACATAAAAACCATTATAAACGAAAGAGACCACAATGGTCACTATAAAAACATACACGATTTTTTACAACGTGTGCCGATATCCATAGAACAAATGCGGTTATTGGTAAAAGCAGGTGCTTTTAACTTTACAGAGCGTAACAAAACAGAATTGTTGTGGGAAATACACAGCATTATATCGCCCAATACAAAAAAAACAAATACGCAGGAGTTGTTTCAAACAGCCACCCCACATTGGGAATTACCAGTTTTGAATTACTCTGCTATTGACGAAGCCTTTGATGAAATAGCCCTGTTTGGTTTTTCTTTATGCTCTCCATTCGAATTATTAAAAGAAACCATACCTACTAAAATAACAGCAGCGCAAATAAGCCGGTCCATAAATAAAACAGTAAGCATAGTGGGTTATTTAGTCAATGTAAAAAATACTTATACAGGCAAAGGCGATAAAATGCACTTTGGTACTTTTCTAGATATAGCAGGCCATTGGATAGATACCGTTCATTTTCCACCAAGCTTAAAACAATATCCGTTTACCGGTAATGGTTGTTACCTTATTAAAGGCAAAGTAGTAAACGAATACGATTTTATAAGTATAGATGTAAGCGAACTAACCCGCTTACCGATGGTGGATAGGGAGTTGTAGAGAGCTTATAGTTACGCGAACTTTAGTAAAGTAATCTTAGTAAGTAATAGAAATTAAGTTACGTTGTACTTTGTCATGACGAATTAATACTTTAACAATATAACTATTGAATAGTACTAATTAAATCCCCATCAATTTAATAACCAATAGTAAAAACAATACTATCAATACACTATCCCTAAACTTCTTTCTCATAATATATCTTGTAATACTTTCTACCATCATTTTCAACTCCATGCTCAATTAAGTCCTTATTGCCATGAATGTATATGTGAAAGTTTTTATCCAACTTTAAAATACTTTTAAATACGCGGGCCTGTTTTTTTACCGCTTGCGATGAAATTTCAAAACTGCTTTCCATATCAATAGCATGGTCAGCACGGTAAGTTTCATCAAACTTGCGGAACGAGTTAATTAAATCAGGGTCTTGAAAAACCTCTTGCTCAAACTCATCCTTTTCAAAATTATTATGCGTTTTAAAATACTCCATCGACCTGTTTAATATGTCAATCTGGTCCGTTTTATTTACCGCAAAATCTTCAGGTAGCTGAGTGGTTACATAGTTTTTAGCTATGTTTAAAAAATCTTTCGTTTGGTGGTATTCATCGTTACAAGGAGTAAGTAATAAAAAAGTATCTTTCCAGTATTGAGCCTCAGTTGATTTATTAGACTTATCAATGATACATACCTTAAAACCCTTATCCTGTTCTATATCAAAAACAATACAGCCCTTATCAAGCTTTTCAATGTTTATGCCGTCAAAGTATTGAAGGTTAAAACCGCTGCCGGCTGCATCCAGTTTTAAAAAATCCTGTCGGTTTTCCGACTTAAATATACCAATAGCCTGGATAGTTTTACCTTGCAAACCAACATTGCTGAGAGCAGCCACAAATAAGTCGCCTGCTTTTATTTGTGGGTGGTTCGATACTTCAAATAATTGTTTGGCAATATTTACAGTGTTTAAATGAAAACTACTGGCCCCGTCAAATAACTGGCTGGCATAATTGTATATTGGGTTTAACTTAAAATCGCCATTGCTAAAAGTAAAGTTGTAAAACTCATTACTAGTAAAAGGCGTTAAGAAAAACTTTTTAAGCAAATTTCTTAATTGTAAATCTTCTATATCAAGCTCCGTTTTGCTAATAGTTAAATCATCACCGTTGGTTTTATTCCCCACCTGATGAACCGAAACCTGATCAATAGATACACTACTAAAATCAATCATGTAAAAAGTATAAGGCTATTTTGTTCGATGCAATTATAATATTATGACCAATTAATAAAGAGACTCTTTAAAAGTTTTTACTCACCTTTTACTAAGATTTTAAGGTATAAACATTTGCAACAATGTTATTTATTTAATACGCCAATTTTGTAACCTTGCAACAGCCCAATTAACAAACAGTAAAAATGACCACACAAGCCATTAATCTATCACAGTTATTGTATAAAATAGATGAAACCCTGCAAATGCAGTTTGGTTATCAAACATTTTGGATAAAGGCAGAAATTACTGATGTAAAGAAATACGAATCAAAACGCTGGTGCTTTTTAAAATTAATTGAAAAAAAAGACGAACAGATAAATGCCGAAATTAAAGCCACCGCATGGAGTCAGGGATATGCCTTTATAGAGCAATTTGAGCGTTTAACCCAACAGCATTTTGGCAATGGCCTGCAAATTATTTGCAAAGTAAAAATTAAATATAGCATTAAATATGGCTTAAGTTTAGACCTGCTCGAAATAGACAATAGCTTTGCTTTAGGTCAGATAGAATTACAAAAGCAAGCCACTTTAAAACGTTTGGTAGATGAAAGCAATGGACAAATAATTAAGGATACAGACGATAATTATATAACACCTAATAAGCGTTTAAAAATACCCATTGTTATGCAAAGAGTAGCTTTAATTACGGCACATAATTCAGATGGGCAGCGCGATTTTAAAAATGAACTTTTAAACAATACCTATGGCTATGCTTTTCAGGTAGACGAATACCTGTGCCAGATTCAAGGTGACAATGCACACGAAAATATAATTAAGCAATTTGAGCAAATATTTGCCAGCAATATACCATACGATTGTGTGGCTATGGTAAGAGGAGGAGGGAGCGAAACTGATTTTAAACCATTTGAGCAATACGAATTAGCAAGGTTAGTAGCCTTTTATCATATTCCGGTATTTACAGGCATTGGTCATGATAGAAATACATCTATTGTAGATTTAATGGCCAACCAGTTAAAAACACCAACCAAAGTGGCCGCTTACTTAGTAGAGCATAATTTTATATTCGAAAACAATTTGCTGTATCAATACAACCAAATAGAACAAAACATTCATTTAAAAATAGACAGAGCTAAGCAAAATATAGTAAACCTAAAACGCTTACTTCAAACCTTAGACCCTGAAAATGTATTGAAAAAAGGCTATGCTTTGGTTAAGTTAAACAATAAAATAGTGAGTAATCCCAGTCAGTTAAAAGCAGGCGATGAGGTAGAAACAGTTATTAAAAACACCAAAATTAAAAGCACCGTATCAGACGTAATCAATAATTAATTCCCTAAAATATGAGTAACAACAAATTAAGCTATAGTCAGGCACAACAAAAGCTGGAAGACATGGTAGCACAAATGGAAAATAATGAAATAGATTTAGAAACCCTGTCAGAAAAACTAATTGAGGCCAAAGCTCTTGTAAAATTATGCGAAACCAAACTTAGAAAAATAGAGCAAAGTATAAATCCGGAGTAAATAACGTTTGACTTTTAATATATGCAGTTAAACAATTTAACAGTTAGGCAATTAACCAACCGATTTTTTAATCTTTACAATCTTTCCCCTTATTAAATTTGGCTATGTAAGCTTCTAAATGTACTTTCGCCACCGTTCACCATACAAAAAACTTTGTGCGAAGTGTAGAAATAATATCCATAGAATCTGATTTTGGGGCAGGGAAAAAAGGAGCCAAGTTAGGCCCTCAGGCCCTTATAAGACTAATCAATAAAAACAACATACCACATATTGCTCACGCCCACAATTCCAGGATTGTAGCCGATGATTTAGAAGAAAATATAGAGCATCCGTTCAATAAAAATATTGAATCAATATATGAAGTACAGCAATTAGCTGTTGATGCCATAGAAAACACCTTGTCAAAAAATTTGTTTCCGTTTATTATCAGTGGCGATCATAGCAATGGTTGTGCTGGTATTTCAGCCGTAAAAAATTTTTATAGCGATAAACGAATTGGTATTGTTTGGATAGATGCACATGCCGATTTACACAGTCCATATTCAACACCCAGCGGAAATATGCATGGTATGCCTTTAGCCGCAGCTTTGGCCGTAAACGATTTGGTAGAAGATGCAAATGAAGTAGATGAAGAATCAATAAAATTGTGGCAAAGTCTGGTGCATTTAGGCAGTAAAAAAATTGCACCCAAAATACTTCCAAGCGATTTAATTTTTATTGACTTACGCGATTTTGAAGAAGACGAACAAATACTATTAAATAATAAACATATTACCTATTTCACTCCGCAAATAAGAACAGAAATAGGTATTGAAACTATTTTAAACAAAACATTAGACCAGCTAAGCGACTGCGATTTAATATATGTTTCGTTTGATGTAGATAGCTTAGACCCCAATATATCAATAGGCACAGGCACACCCGTTCCAAATGGATTAAGTGAAGATGAAGCAGTTTTTTTATTAAAGAATTTAATTAATAACCCGAAAACAGTGGCTTTTGAAATTACTGAGATTAATCCTCTACTAGATAGGGAGCACCCTATGGAAGATGTGGCAACAAGAATTTTAGGAAGAATATTTGCCTAATTGGGCATAAATATTTCCTTTCCATTTGTTTTCTATCTAAAAATCACGACATTTGCAGCCCGTTTAATTTTAAATGGTAAACACATAACTTTAATTTATTTAAAAACATGTCAGTAAAAATCAGATTACAGCGTCACGGACGCAAACAAGCACCTTACTACCACATAGTTGTGGCAGATTCTCGTGCACCCAGAGACGGTAAGTTTATTGAACTAATTGGTTCATACAAACCACAAACCGTTCCTGCAACCATTGAATTAAACAACGAAAGAGCTGTTAAATGGCTTGAGAACGGAGCGCAACCAACAGATACTGTTCGTGCTATCCTTTCTTACAAAGGTGTTTTATTCCAACGCCACTTAGATGCTGGTGTTCGTAAAGGCGCTTTAACTCAAGAGCAAGCTGATGCTAAATTAGCTAAATGGCTTGATGAGAAAAATGCTAAAGTAGAAGCACACATTTCAAAAGAAAAATCAAAAGCAATAGATTCAAGTTCTGCTCGCTTAGCTGCTGAAACAAAAGCAAATGCTGCTCGTATTGCAAAACTTGCTGAAAAACAAGCTGCTTTAGATGCTGCTGCTAACCCAGTTGCTGAAGAAGAAGTAGTTGTAAGTGAAGAAGCTGCTCCTGCTGCCGAAGAAACAACAGAAGCAACTGAAACAGAAACTCCAGCAGAATAATTCAATCAATGAAGTCGTTACAATTAAAAGACTTCATTATTGTAGGTGCTGTTGCTAAAACGCATGGTACCGCAGGCGAATTAAAGCTTGATTCTAATCAAAAATTAAAACAAAAGGAATGGGTAATGATTGAATTCAATCAAAAGCCCGTTCCTTTTTTTATGGAACAATGTAAAGAAACAGTTCCCAATGAATACCTGGTAAAACTGCGCGATTACAATACCGTTGAACAGGCTCAACAATTAATAGGAAGAAGCATTTTTTATTATTCAACCAAAGCCGTTAAAAGCAAAAAACAAATTGATAAGAGTATAGTTGGCTATAAACTAATTGATTTAACCTTGGGCGAAATAGGCGAGTTGCAAGACATGATAGAAATGCCCGGGCAATTATTGTTTCAAACCACCTATCAATACAAAGAAGTATTAATACCTGCTGTGGACGATTTTATTGATGAAATAGACCACGAGCAGCAAACTATATATTTAAAGCTTCCCGAAGGCTTAATAACATAAAAAAGAGGAATTAACTTAAAGTCAATTCCTCTTTTTTATGAATACTCGTTAATAGGATTATATAATTAACATAGCATCGCCATAAGCTAAAAACTTGTATTTGTTTTTAATAGCTTCGTTATACGCTTCCATTAAAAAATCAAAATCAGCAAAAGCTGCAGTAGCCATCATTAATGTACTTTCTGGTGGATGAAAATTAGTAATTAAACAATTGGCAATTCTAAAATCATGGAAAGGGAAAAGAAATTTATCAGTCCAACTTGTTTCAGGGTTTAACCTGTTTTTTGATGATACTGATGATTCAATAGCACGCATTACTGAATTACCAACGGCTACTACTTTCTTTTTATTATCTAACGCTTTATTAACTGCAGAAGCAGTTTCAGGACTTATACTAAAGTATTCAGAGTCCATTTTATGTTTGGTTAAATCTTCCACTTCAACCGCTCTGAATGCACCTAAACCATTGTGCAGCGTAATTTCATTAAACTGAGCGCCTTTTATTTCTAAACGCATCATTAACTCTTTAGTAAAATGTAATCCGGCAGTAGGAGGTATAACAGCACCAATATTTTTAGCAAATATGGTATTGAATCTTTCTTTGTCTAATTTTTCAACTGGGCGGTTTAAGTATTTTGGAATAGGCATTTCACCTAATTTTTCAATTAATTTCCAAAGTTCTTCATCAGTTCCATCGTGTAAAAAACGGATAGTACGTCCGCGCGAAGTGGTATTGTCAACTACTTCAGCTACTAAATCATCGTTACCAAAATAAAGTTTATTACCTACACGTATTTTACGGGCAGGGTCTACCAATACATCCCAAAGTTTTGATTCTTTATTTAACTCACGCAATAAAAAAACTTCAATTTGAGCGCCTGTTTTTTCTTTGCTTCCGTATAAACGGGCAGGGAAAACTTTGGTGTTATTTAAAATAAAGGTATCTCCGTCACCAAAATATTTTAAAATGTCTTTAAATGTTTTGTGTTCAATTTTTTGTTTTTTTCTGTCCAACACCATTAATTTTGCTTCGTCACGGTTTTCTGCCGGGTATTTAGCAATCATTGAATCAGTAATGTTGAACTTAAATTGTGATAATTTCATTATTTACAAGAAGTTAATCCTCTATTTTGGCTTTGTTTAAGCAGTAATAAGGCTAATTAAGCTAAAATTTTCAGGACTGCAAAAGTAAGCCTATATTAAAAAAAGTCAAGTAATTTATTTGGGAAGTTCAAATTGATTCTTTTTCTATAAAAATGAATTTAATTACAGTTAAAAATAATCATATTTAAAATAGTTTTTATCAATTAGCATTTATTTGATTAAATTTTATATTCGCAGCATTAATCAATAAAATTTAGAATGAAAAAATTGTCAATAGTATTAGCACTGGTTGCAGGTCTTAGTTTAACTGCTTGTCATTATGGTCAAGAAGAGGCTGATAAAACACTTAAAGCAAATGATTTATACAAAGGCGATAAAAAAGACTATTCAACCAATCGTGGTAACGATGGTGTAAGACCAAGTGAAGAAACCAATAAAGTGGATGGTGCAGCAGCAGAAGTAAGTACTCAGGTTGCTGATACTACCAAAAAATAGTTTGTCAGAAAACATAATTATATCAGATAGGAGCAATAAAAAACAAATGTATGAGGAGTTGATTCCTCAATTAAAACATTTGCTTTTACCTACTGATGATTTAATAGCCAATCTTGCCAATTGTTCAGCCGCTTTAAAAGAGGTTTTTAACTTTTGGTGGGTTGGCTTTTATATTGTTAAAAATAACCAACTTTCCCTCGGTCCTTTTCAAGGGCCAATTGCCTGCACATCTATTCAGTTAGGAAAAGGTGTTTGCGGCACAGCCTGGCAAAATAAAGCAACTATTATTGTACCCAATGTACATGAATTCCCCGGCCATATTGCTTGCAGCGGAGCCAGTAATTCCGAAATTGTTATACCCATTATAAAAGCAAATGAAGTACTGGCTGTTTTAGATGTTGATAGCGAGTTTCTTGCACATTTTGATGAAACAGATAAAAAACACTTAGAAGAAGTGTGTACATTTTTAGCTAAGTTATTTTAAGAAATTGTTAATAAAATATGACAATTATAGGGTCATAAAATTTGGTAATTCCTAGCAAATAGTTAATATTGGGCTTTAATTAATAAAAAATTATGAAAAAAATATTACTATTAAGCTCTTTGTTGTGCAGTCTAAATGCTTTTAGTCAGTACTGGAGCTACAAAACAATTGGCTCAACTGATGCATATGCTCAGTTTATTGCCACAGGTTCAACCTCTGTTATTTTAAACAAGCCGGCAAACGATGTACTTTCTGGTGCAAACACAATTCCATTTCCTTACTCTTTTAACGGTACTTCTTATACCTCATACAAAGTAAGTGATAATGGTTACTTAACTTTTGATGGTACTGCAACAACAGCTCAAAACACACCGGTTGCTTTACCTTCGGCATCAGCCCCTAAAAGCGCAATTTTTGCTTTATGGAGTGATATGGAATGTATTGGTAATACCCAATATACTGCAGAGCGTTCTCAGGTTTTTAGTTATACTTACGGTAGCTCTCCTAACCGTGTACATGTAGTACAATGGTACGGAATGGCTAAAAAAGGTACAGCACCTGATGGTAACAATATTCTATTTACTGCTGTTAAATTATATGAAGCAGGTGGATTTGATATTGTCTATGGTGGTAAAGCCGGTTCTATATCAGGTGTTGCAGGTTACCAAAATGCTGACGGAACTCAAGGTGCTATGATAGGTAATACTGCTGCATTCGCTTACCCTATTACTGCAACTACATTAACAATACTTGCTGAAAAAGATATGATTGTTTACAAATTTGTAGAAGGTACTCAACCTATGTACGATGCAGGTTTAACTAAATTATCTATTCCTGTTTATGTTGGAAAAGGAGTTGATAATACTTTAAAAGGAACTTTAATTAACTACGGTACTGAAGATCTTTCATCAATTAAAGTATATTACTCAGTAAACGGTGATACTAAAGTTGCAGGTACTTTACCTAGCTTAAATACTACTAATTCAGGTGGTGTTGAAACTTTTGAATTTCCTTCACCTTTAAATTTTGCTACTACAGGTGCTAAATCAATCAAAGTTTGGATTGATAATCCTAATAACAGTGTTGATCAAAACAGAAAAAACGATACATTGACTATTTCAACAGAGGCATTTAATTCAGTAATACCTCGTAAAGTATTACATGAGGTATTTACTTCGTCAACTTGCCCTCCTTGTAACCCAGGTAACATTAATTTAGATAAAGTAATAGCTCCTAATACTGATAAATGGAATGTAATTAAATACCAAGTTAATTTCCCTGGTACCGGTGATCCATATTATACATCAGAAACTGCTACAAGATTCTCGTACTATGGCGCTTCTTTTGCTCCTTGGTTAACAATTGACGGTTCATTTAACGATAATGCTAATAACTATACACAAACAATTTTTGATTCTTACGCTATAAAGCCATCATTAGTTGCTATTACAGCTACACAAACTATAGTTGGTAAAACTATTACTGTTTCAGGAACAGTTACTCCTGTACAATCATTTACAACTACAAACTTAAAATTAAGAATAGCTGTAATTGAAACAAAAACAGTACAAAACATGAAAACCAATGGTGAAACAGAGTTTTATAATGTAATGAAAAAAATGTTACCAAATGCAGCAGGTACAGCTATTAGCTTTACTGCAGGCACAGCAGTTCCATTTACTCAAAGTTTTACATTCCCAGGAAGCTACCGTTTACCTCTTGATGGTCAATCAGCAAATATTATTAATTTAACTACTGAAAATTCGGTAGAAGAATTTGGTAATTTACAAGCTGTTGTTTTTGTTGAAGATGATACTAAAAAAGAAATCTGGCAATCACAATCTACAGCTGCTGTATTTCCTTTAGCAGTTAAAAAGGTTAATGCAAACAACCAATTTAACGTTTATCCGAACCCTGCAGAAAATAATTTCAGCATTGAATTCAAAACAGCTACTGTTGGTTCAATCAGAATTATTGATATTAACGGTAAAGAAGTATATAACACCACTATTAATTCAATGAATCAATCAGTTGATTGCTCTTCATTAAACAATGGCTTATATATTGTTCAAATTGAAGCTAACGGTTCAATCTCTAGCCAAAAATTAAACATTGCTAAATAATACCTTAGCATTTATATTATTTAAAAAAACCTGCTCAAAATTGAGCAGGTTTTTTTATGCCAGTATAT
This sequence comes from Bacteroidota bacterium, assembly GCA_040388375.1. Lineage (NCBI taxonomy): Bacteria > Pseudomonadati > Bacteroidota > Bacteroidota bacterium. The sequence continues at coordinate 179,140 of JAZKBU010000007.1, forward strand.
TAAACATTTAAGTATACCTAATACTGATTACTTTTATAGCATGTAAGAACTATTAATAACTAGTTACAATAATTATTGTGATATGTATTGTAAGCTTATTTACAATTAAAACTGAAACTTAAATAAAGGAGTAAATGAGGGAAGAGGCTATTTTTATTTACCGCGTCCTTGTAAAATAATCAATGCAGTGTAAATAATAATGCGAAAGTCAATAGCAATAGACCGATTTTCGATATACAAAATATCAAATTGTAAGCGTTCCACCATTTGGTCAATATTTTCAGCATAACCGTATTTAACCATACCCCAGCTGGTAATACCAGGCTTTACACGTTGTAAGTGTTTGTAATGCGGGGCTACTTTTATTATCTGATCAATAAAAAACTTGCGTTCTGGTCTTGGGCCCACCAAACTCATTTCGCCAATTAATACATTATAAAATTGTGGCAATTCATCAAACCTGTACTTTCTAATAAATACACCAAAAGTGGTTCTTCTGCTATCGTTGGTACTTGATAAAGCTGGCCCTGCTTGTTCGGCATTTACATACATACTTCTAAATTTAAGTATGTTAAAAGGTTTACCTTTATAACCAATTCTAATTTGTTTAAATAGGATAGAGCCCGGACTGCTTAGTCTAACACCAATTGCGACAGACAGGAAAACAGGTGATAAAACAATTAAAACAAATAGTGAAATAACAATGTCAATACCTCTTTTAACTACTTTTTGCCACTGAGGCATTTTATCTTGATTGATTTCTATTAAGGCAGTACCAACTACATTTTCTAAACGAACAGAGCCACTTCGTAAATCATACACATCAGGAATGATTTTTAAAGTAACGTTTTGGTCTTCTAAAATATTGGTGATTTCATTTAGTTCAATATGGTTGGTACTTTCCACACCAATAATAATTTCTTCTATTTCATATTTTTTTATAATCTCAGGTAAATCATTATAAGTACCTAAAGCTTGAAACATGTTTGACAACCGATGTTCAATATTTTTGTGATTATTACCGCTAACAAATCCTTTTATAATAAATCCCTGTGCATTGTACTTTTGTGTTATTTCTTTTATTAAGCCAAAGGTTTTATCGTTATTACCAATTACAATGGTGTTGAATCCAAGTTCTTTAGCACGTAGCTTTTTAATAATATAAGTAGTAAAAAGAAGCCTAAAAAATACTGTTATACTAAAGTGTAATATAAAAAGGGTTATAGTGGTTCTGTAATAGGCTTGATAATTATAAACAGCATCATCTAATAAAAGCGTAAAGAATAACAGCATTACACCAATAACAGTAACGCTAAATGTTTTTGAAAGCTCTTTTATTCGCGATTTTCTCCAAACATCTTTATAATTACCTGCTAAGTAATAAAGGACAACCCAAAATAAAGGAACATAAAAAAGACCCAGAAAGAAATTCTTATCCAGTACAATTTCCATCTCTCCATAAAGAGTAGGTTCAATAAATACTTTCCTGTATGCAAAAAAGGTTGACCATGCAGTTGCTGCTGTCAATGCATCAATGATAATAGAAAGTAATGTATGTAAATTTCTTTTGCGTATCAAAGATGAATAAGTTTAATATTATCTAATAAAAGTTGAGTATCGTCAAGCCCGGTTTGTACGTTTCTTTGTACCCTGAAAAATATTTGAAATTTTGTTCCGGTTCCTCTTTGGGCTATTTCTGAGCCCACTTCTGTAGCCAAATCTACATAAACTTTTTTCCATTTACCTCCGGTAGAATTGGGGCTATAAACACTGTAAGCGCGGCTTTCTCCATTTGGATATATTACGTTAAGACCAATATCAAAAATATTAGTAGCGTTATAATCAACTTCTAAAAACAAAGGAACAGCGTTGGCCGGTAAATTAGATAGCTCTTTTGATATATAGTTAACTTCTGAAGTGGAATCAGATAAATTTATTTTAGCTGAATTATTGCCTAATTTCCAGGCTTTGTTATCATTAACAAAAGTAACAGTATCGCCAGGTTTTGCTTTATAAATGCTGAAAAAGCTTAAGCTGCCATCAAAATCCTGAACAATGGGAAACTTACAATAAGTTAAGTATTTCACAACGGGTTTAATAGTGTCGTTAGCAAGGTCCTTAAGTTCAACGGTTGTGTTAAAATCATCATAAAGTTGATATTGTAAACGTTGATCGTCCTGGCCTGACCTTTTAACACCACCTCTTAAGGTTAAGTTCTTTTTGTTTTTATCAATAATGGGAATATAAGTGGGTAACCCGTATGAACCTATAAATTCGCCATTTTGGTATAGCCAAACATCAAGTATATCGCTACTGGTATCACCTTGAAAGGTAGGAGTATTAACAGTTTCTAATTTAAATTTGCTTATATACAGGTAAGAGGGAATGGTTGCCTTCTCTACAGAACAGGATATAACAATAAATAGAAATAATAAAATAGATATGCCTTTGCGAGTTATCATAAACGAATGCCAAAGGTAAGAGAATTGCCTAAAAAGAAACATAGATAATAGTATTTTGACCTTATTTTTATATAAGACAAATAATATTATACTTAGGTTGTAGTTTTTCTATTATTAAAGTTGGTGTTTTTTTAAGTCTTCAATTATTTTGTGCGCTACCTCAATAGCCTGATAATTGTCGTAATAGCTACGCAACCTCAATGATTGTTGACTGATGTTCTGTGCAAAGTGCTCTAACTCACGTTTAATCATTTCTGTTTGGTTTTTTCCTGTGTTTTTTAAAATCTGCTCACTGTGGTTTTCGTCCAAGGCATCGCTTGAGTTTAAAAGAGTTATTTTAAAATTATTTAAATCAAATCCGTAGGTTTTATTTTTCTGAAAGAACCTAATTTTATTGCGTTGTTCTGATTTAAAATTCCCTCCAACCATATTATAAACACATCCATTATCAAATTCTAAGCGTACGTTAATAAAGTCAATTCTGTCGCTATGCATACATGCTCCTGTTGCTCTTACTTTTAATACGTTTGCTTTTACAATATTTAAAACCAATTCCAGTTCATTCAGTAATAAGTCAAAAACCAAATCTTCGCTTGAAAGGTTAATAATGTGCGGGTCAAATTTGGAAGATTCAATATATAAAGGGTTGTTAAGTAGTTTTTTGAGTAATTGAAAGTTTGGATGGAATCTTTCATATCTACTTACATATAATTGAATATTGGCTTCGTGTGCAAGATTGGCTAACTCTTTAGCTTCATCTAAGTTTTCACTTAATACTTTGTCTACAAATACATGTCTGCATTTTTTGATGGCTTTGGATACATAATTATAATGTGTTCCCACAGGCGATAATATATCTATGGCATCAGTGTGCTTAATCAAATCATTATAAGAGTCGAACCTAGTAAGCCCATAGCTGTTAGCAATTAAATTGCTGCTTTGTTCATCATGGTCGTAAAATCCAACTAACCTAAAGTCTTTTATCTCTAAAATCTTTTCGATGTGTTTTTTACTAAGTTCATTAGCACCTGCAATACCAATTTGAATCATGTGAGTGTTTCGTTGTTTAATTAACAAAAACAAATCTATTGGCAAATACTATTACTTAATCATTGACATGTTTTAAACTGTAAACAGCGACATTTTTTTTAACCTATAAAATATACACTTTACCATATTTTATAGCAATGTGTATAGGCTAATAAAATATTAACAAGGCAAATGTTTCTAACAAAAAAAATAATTAATTAGTTTGAACATGCTTGCGTAATTTGCCATGCCAATGATTGATACATATAAAGACAAAGGTGCAAGAAAGAGACTGATTGGAGAATTGCGTGCAAAAGGCATTGTTGATGAAAAGGTATTAGCAGCCATGCTGAAAATTCCGCGACATTTTTTTATACAACCAGAGTTTAAATCGCATGCTTATTTAGATAAAGCTTTTAAAATAGATGCAGGACAAACAATTAGTCAGCCATATACTGTAGCGTACCAAACACAATTATTGCAAATAGAAAAAGACGATAAAGTACTGGAGGTAGGGACTGGTTCAGCTTATCAATCAATTATACTATTAGAACTAGGCGTTCATTTATATACTATAGAAAGACAAGAGGCTTTGTTTAATAAAGCACATAAACGTATTGCCGATTTTGGTTATACTGCTACTTGTATATTTGGCGATGGGAGTAAAGGTTATGCGCAAGGTGCTCCTTACGATAAAATAATTGTAACAGCCGGTGCACCTGTTTTACCTCAGGCGCTTATTGATCAATTAAAGATTGGCGGCATTTTGATTATTCCTATTGGAGATAGCAATACGCAAAAAATGCATAGCATTATAAAAACTTCAGCTACCGGCTTCGAGGAGATAACATTGGAAAATTTTAGGTTTGTGCCACTTATTGGTGAGCAAGCCTGGTAGTTTTAGTTGCTTAAGTCGTTAAAGGCTATATAAGCCATTAAGCCGCTTCCTATAGCTAAAGCCTCTTCATCTATATCAAAAGTAGGAGTGTGAACAGAAGATGTTATTCCTCTTTTTTCATTTCTTGTACCTAAGCGGTAAAAGCAGGCAGGAATAACCTGGCTATAGTATGCAAAATCTTCTGCTGCCATCCAGGTATCTAAGTCAACCACATTCTCAGCACCCAGATAATTTTGTGCAGCCAGTTTAGTTTGTTCTGTTAACTCTTCATTATTTTTTAAAAATGGATAGCCTTTTCGCACTTCAAATTCACATTTTCCGCCCATTCCTTCAGCTATTGAAGTAGCCATATGAACCATTTTTTCGTGTGCTTTAAGTCGCCAGTCTTCGTCCAGCGTTCTGAAAGTACCTTCTATATGCACTTCATCAGGAATTACATTGGTAGCTCCGTTGGCAATTACTTTACCAAACGAAAGTACTGTAGGTATAATGGGTTGAGCAGTACGGCTGACAATTTGTTGCAGTGAAACTATAATTTGAGCGGCAATAGCAACAGGGTCTATATTTAAATGAGGCATAGCAGCATGACCGCCTTTACCAATTACTTTTATAAAAAGTTCATCGCTGCTGGCCATATATAAGCCACTTTTAAAACCTACTTTTCCTACAGGAATTAAAGGCATAACATGTTGTCCGAATATATGGCCGGCATCAGGGTTCAGTAACGCGCCTTCTTTTATCATTAAACTGGCTCCGCCCGGTAGTTTTTCTTCTCCCGGTTGAAAAATAAGTTTAATAGTACCTTCAAATTCATCTTTTAGCTGGAACAAAATTTTGGCTGCTCCCAATAAACAAGTTGTATGCACATCATGTCCGCAAGCATGCATTACTCCGCTGTTTATTGATTTATAAGGAACATCATTTTGCTCTACAATAGGTAAAGCATCTAAATCTGCTCGTAAAGCAATTGTTTTTTTTGATGGATTTTTACCTTCAATTAAAGCAACTAAGCCTGTATTTGCTTTAATATCAATTTTAGTAATACCAATTCTCTCAAGCGCTTCCTTTACAAAGGCAGAAGTTTTATATTCTTCAAATGAAAGTTCAGGATGTTTATGTAAATGCCTTCTTATGGCAATATGCTCATCATGAAGTTGATTGGCTAAACTTTTTATTTTTTGAATAATTGAAGTACTCATGTTGTATAGATTTTCTATAAAAAATGGGCATCTAAACGTTGTTAAATGCCCATTTTTAAATAAGTTTTAAGGTGTCTTTTCTTAATTTAGTTTTGTTTTCTTGTACTCCGAAAGAGATTCGAACTCTCACGCCTTTGCAAGCACCACCCCCTCAAGGTGGCGTGTCTACCAATTCCACCACCGAAGTATAGCATAAGCTTAAGCGGCCTTTGTATGAATTCTGTTTTTAGCTGATAAAGCTCTTTTGCTTCTTACTTTGCCAAAGCTTTTATTTTTCATTTTACCTTTTTTTGATCTTAAATCGCCTTTTCCCATTGTTTTAGTATTTTATGTTTATTGGACAAATGTAATAAAATTATCAACCAATCAAAGTAAATCTTTAAAATTTAGGGGCACTAAATAACCATGAAACACTACCTGTAACCGCGCCTAGTCCATCAGTCACATTTTCAAACCTTACTACCAAGTAGGTAAATGCACAAGTTAAAACCAACACAAATATAAATCGAAGCACATTAGCCATAGAATACAGTACATTAATTATTTAGCTTCAAAAGTAATTATTAATGTAATCAAAGTAATAGTTGTTATTAACACTAAATTTTATTTGTATTTTTTTATTGGCGTAATAATTAGTTTTAATTGCAGTTATTATTTTAAACCAATGGCTTTTAATTTTAATATTACCAATGGCTGTTTGGAGCTTACTGCAAATAGCAAAGGAGCGGAGTTAAGTTCCGTTAAAAACAGGAAGCATAATTATGAATTTATTTGGCAAGCCAATGCTGATGTTTGGAACAGGCATGCACCTATTTTATTTCCTATTGTTGGTAAGCTAAACAATGACCAAACGGAGATTGATGGTAATTGTTACCACATGTCACAACATGGTTTTGCAAGGGATTGCAATTTTGAAATGATTGACCAATCTGCCAATGGACTACGTTTTAAACTGTTGGCAACACCAGAAACAATGGTTTTGTATCCTTTCAATTTTGAATTGATAGTAACTTATTCGTTTACAGATGTTGCTAATCAAATAAAGGTTACCTATCATGTCAATAATTTATCAGATAAAGCAATGCCTTTTAGCATTGGTGCTCACCCGGGCTTTCAGTTACCTGTTAAAGATTTAAGCGAGTATGAAATTGATTTTTATACCATTGATTCGTTTCAAAAAGAATTATTGAGCAATGGTTTATTTGCAGAAAAAGCTGAAGAGGTAAAGCTAAAGAACTCTAAATTAACGTTACAGGAAGATAGTTTCAGTAAAGATGCCATCGTTATCAAAGACATTGTTGCTAAAAAAATAAAACTAAATCATTTGCATTCTGACTTTGCTATTGAAATGGCATTTAATGATTTTACAGATTTGGGTATTTGGAGCAAAACGAATTGTCAGGAGTTTATTTGCCTGGAGCCTTGGTTGGGTTATGCTGATAATGTTGGTTATACAGGAAATATGTATAATAAAAAAGGGATTGTATTGTTAGAGTCAAGCCAAAGCTATACTGCTTCTTATTTCATGTCATTTAGTATTTAAAATGGGTATTGGTAACGATTTATTTTATCAAATGGCTGTTAAACAAATTCCTAATGTTGGAAATGTTACGGCTAAGTTACTGATTAGTTATTGTGGTGGCGTTGAAAATATATTTAAACAATCAAAATCGAAACTATTAAAAATACCAGGTATTGGCGAAGTAACAGCTGAAAGTATTATTGGGTTTAAAGATTTTAGTAGGATAGAGCAGGAACTAGTGTTTATTGATAAAAACGATATCAAGCCACTTTTTTATCTTGAAAATGAATACCCTAAAAGACTTAAGGATATTGACGATGCGCCCATATTATTATTTTATAAAGGCAATGCAAACTTAAATGCCACTAAGATTGTTTCTATTATAGGTACCAGAAATGCTACGGAATATGGAAAAGCATTTACAGATAAACTAGTTGAAGCATTGAAACCTACGGAAGCTTTAATATTAAGTGGTTTGGCTTACGGAATAGATTACCATAGCCATAAAGCAGCAATGAATAATAACTTACCAACTGTTGGGGTTGTTGCACATGGCTTGGATGAAGTATATCCGAGAGATCATAAGAAGGCAGCTTATTCAATGATGGAAAACGGGGGTTTGTTAACAGAATACTTAAGCAAAACAAAACCTGATGCGGCTAACTTTCCGGCTCGTAACAGAATTGTAGCAGGCATGTGCGATGTATTGGTGGTAGTAGAAACAGCTATTAAAGGTGGCTCTATGATTACAGCTGAAATTGCCAATTCATACAATAAAGATATTATGGCACTACCCGGCCGTGTTAGCGATGAGTATTCGCAAGGCTGTAACTATTTAATTAAACAAAATAAAGCAAGTATATTAAGTAAACCTGACGACCTGTTTGAATTAATGAATTGGGATATGAAAAATACCGCCACTAAAAAACCTAAGCAGCAATTGCTGTTGCTTGATTTAGATGAGGAGGATGCTAAGATTATCAATTATATTAAACAAAAGACAAAAATAGGTTTAGACGAAATAAGCTTCGATTTGCAAATAGATTTAGGTTTATTATCTCTTAAGCTGCTTGATTTAGAATTTAAAAGTATTATCCGTTCATTGCCGGGCAAGGTATATGAAATGGCTTAATGCTTTTGGTTAATAAAATATAAAAGAAATGAATTACCAGGAAACACTTCATTATTTATACGGACAGTTACCCATGTTTACGCGTGTTGGGGCTTCTGCCTATAAAGCAGATTTAGACAATACAATAGCTTTGTGTTTGGCTTTGGATAATCCGGAAAGAAAGTTTAAATCCATACATGTGGCTGGAACCAATGGAAAAGGCTCTACCAGTCATATGTTAGCTTCTGTTTTACAAGAACAAGGTTTAAAAGTAGGTTTGTATACTTCGCCTCATTTAAAAGATTTTAGGGAGCGTATAAAAATAAATGGTGTTATGATAGCAGAGCAAGAGGTGGTTGATTTTGTGAATATGCATAAACCTTTATTCGATAAAATTATGCCTTCCTTTTTTGAATGGACCGTTGCTTTGTGCTTTAACTATTTTGCAGCACAAAAAGTTGATATAGCCATTATAGAAACGGGTTTAGGTGGAAGGCTTGATTCTACTAATGTAATAACACCGGAACTTTCCATTATAACCAATATAGGTTGGGACCATACGGATTTGTTAGGCGATACTTTAGAGAAAATTGCCATAGAAAAAGCAGGCATTATAAAACCAAATATTTCTTGTGTAATAGGTGAAGTATTGCCTGAAACGGCTGTTATTTTTGGGGAGAAAAGCCAAAAAGAAAATGCCCCCATTTTATTTGCACCGCAAGAATCGCAGTTAAATAATTTTACTTTAACAGACGAGGGTGTGAAATTTATACCGCAAATAAAAAACAATAAATTACCTATAAATACTGATGATTACATGCATTGCGACTTAGGCGGAATTTACCAGCAGTTTAATATCAATACTGTGTTAGTGGCTTTAAATGAATTGCAAAACTTAGCTTATAATTTAAGTGAATCAGCCATAGTGAATGGCTTAAACAATGTAAAACAAAATACGGGCTTAATGGGTAGGTGGCAGGTATTATCTAACAGCCCAAAAGTAATTTGTGATACCGGCCATAATGTAAATGGAATATACCAGGTGGCGAAACAGATTGCTTTGCAACAGTTTGATAAATTACATATGGTGATAGGAATGGTAAAAGACAAAGACATTAGCAAAGTGTTGGCAGAGTTACCTGCTAATGCAACGTACTATTTTTGTAAGGCTCAATTGCCAAGGGCTTTAAATGAAGTTGATTTGCAACTTACAGCCCAACAATTTAACCTTGTTGGAGAAGCTTATGAAACAGTGGCTTTGGCTTTACAGGCAGCTAAAAAAAATGCAGCGCAAAACGATTTAATTTTTGTAGGAGGCAGTACTTTTGTAGTGGCTGAGATTATTTAGCAAACCAACACAATAGGACTTATTCCATTAGCAGCATTGCTCATAAAAATTTCATCCGCTTGCTGTAAAGTTTGTAAAGTGCAAACCTGCTCAATGATTGGTGTATTTTTATTGATTTGCTCTTCCATAAATGTTTCTCGTGCAACACCTGCAATACAACCCTCACTTAAAGGTACAGTATATATTTGATTGTTTTTTTTCCAAAAAATATTGGAGTTGGCAGCTTCAATAATATTTCCCTCTTCATTTATAATCAAAGCTTCGTCAAGATTATTTTCTTGTGCCCACAATTTGGCTAATACATAAATCAAAGCATTACCCGATTTTAAATTAGCCAATGGGCCTTTTGCTTTGTGTTGTTGCGTATATATTCCGGCTCTTTTAGGTTTCGCAGCTATTTCTTTCCAATTGTTACTTAATTCAAATACCTCAATTATAAAATTTACTTTATTTGAATCAGGTAAATAAAAGCCACTGCTGTTTCTGTATAAAATAAACCGTACACGGCAATTTTGCTTATTAGCTAATTCGGAAAGAGTAATTTGTTTTTGTATTTCATCGGTAAAAAATGCTAATGTGAAGCTGTCAGTAAGTTGCATTTTAAGTGTAGTCGCACTCTTGCAAAGCCTTTTATAGTGCTTGCTTACGTTTTGAATTTCATTATTTAAAACAAGCATACTTTCAAAAAGCAAATCACCATATACAAACGCGCGTTCTATCATGTTTCAAGTTTAAAAAAAATAAAACTAAATATGCACTGTTATGTTCTATTGGATAGAATAAAATTTGAATTAATAAAATATCAAGTCATCTTTGCAAACAAATTAATCATAATGGTAACTAAAGTAACAGATTCGGAATTTAAAAACTTAATTGATAGCAATGAAAAAATAGTAGTAAAATACTTTGCTAACTGGTGCGGAACATGCAGGCTGTTTGCGCCAAAATTCAATAAGATTTCCAATAAAGAGGAATATAAAGATACTTTGTTTTTAGATATTAATGCAGAAGAGAATCCTGAAGCAAGAAAATTTGGGGGCGTAAGCAATCTACCTTATTTTGTAGTAGTTAAAAACGGGCAGGTTTTAGCCAGCGATACAACTGCCAAAGAAGAAGGTCTTGAAAAAATGATTGGTTTACTTTACTAATTAACACAGATGAAATTACCAGCCATAAAACAATTAGTTGAAAATTATACGCTTGATCAACTTCAGTTAGCGGAAGAAAACATGATGGAGGAAAGGCCTGCCGGAATAGAAGTGGATGGCGATGATGAAGGTGAGCAGCTAACGCATATTTTAGGAGCAATAGATGTTTTAGAACGGGTTAGAATAGAAAACAAAGATAAATCAACTGCCTTGCGCGAATTTTTTCAACGTGTTCGCAATTCAATAAGTTAATATTGCAACCTGATTATTAGCGCATGAAAATTGTAAAACCCGATTATAACTCTGACAAATCAAAAAAAGAACAAGTAGAGGAAATGTTTGATAGTGTGGCGAAACGCTACGATTTCCTCAACAGGTTTTTATCGTTAGGGATTGATATTTATTGGCGCAAAAAAGCAATTGCATATTTAAAAAAAGACAGTACTTCTATTATTTTAGATGTTGCCACAGGAACAGGCGATTTAGCTATAGAAATTAACAAACAAATAAATCCTGCAAAAATAATCGGGCTTGACTTGTCGGAACAAATGCTTCAGTTTGGCCGACAAAAAATAGAAGCTAACGGACTGTCTCATAAAATAGAAATGATTAAAGGCGATAGTGAAGCGCTTCCTTTTCAAGACAATTACTTTGATGCCGTTACCGTTAGTTTTGGTGTACGGAATTTTGAAAACTTAGACAAAGGCTTATCACAAATAAACAGGGTTTTAAAAACAGGCGCAAAGTTGGTGGTTTTGGAGTTTTCAAACCCTAAAGCATTTCCTTTTAAACAAATATTTGGTGCCTATTTTAAATTTGTTTTACCCATGTGGGCTAAACTAATTAATAAAGAAAGCGGCAATGCATACAAATATTTACCTGAGAGCGTTAAGTATTTCCCAGAAGGCGAAGCGTTTGCAGAACACTTGCGCAATTGTGGATTTAACAATATTATTGTAAAACCTTTAACATTCGGAACTTGCACCATTTACGTAGCTCAAAAATAAATCAGTTTAACTCAAACACTATTCAGTTTTTGGGCACACTTATATTGCTTATCGTTTTTAAGTTAGGTGCTATTGCTCAGCCTAATTTAGGCCAGTACGACAATAAAAAATTACATTTCGGTTTTACCCTGGCAGGTAATTTAGGGCGTATGCAGGTAGAGACAAAGCCGGGTTATTTTGCAACCGATACCATGAAAAACTTAACAGTAGCCAATTTCCCTGGTATTGGACTGGGTGCTATAGTTAATTTAAAATTAGGCAAATACTGGGATTTACGTTTAATGGCTCCTGTTATTTCATTTGTGCAACGTAATTTGGTTTATGAGTTTCAAAACTCTGAAAAAATAGTGAAAATAGAATCGGCTTATTGCGATGCTTCTTTACTTATAAAATTCAAATCGGAAAGAAGAAAAAATACAAGAGTATATGTTGTTGCCGGCCCCCGTTTCAGTTACGATTTTGGTAGTACTGTTACCCGTACACGCGGCTTGCAAAATCCGGTAGTTTCATTAATACCATTTACTTACGGATGGGAGGCAGGTATTGGTTTAGATATTTACTTTGAATATTTTAAATTTTCACCTGAAATAAAAACAGGACAAACCACTTCAAATGCACTTTATCGCGATATTTATCCCTATACACAAGCAATAGAAGGGCTTTACCCGCAACTTATTCAGTTTAGCCTACATTTTGAATAATAGCTAAATAGACTTTTAGCCATTACATTTTTTATTTATGAAATTTACAATTACCCAAACAGATAATAATTCAAAGGCGCGTGCTGGTGTTATTGAAACAGATAGAGGTCAAATACAAACGCCAATTTTTATGCCTGTTGGTACACAAGGTACCGTTAAAGGAGTAAACCAAACAGAATTAGCGGAGCGCGTTAAAGCGCAAATTATTTTAGCCAATACTTACCATATATATTTAAGGCCAGGACCTGAAGTTATTAATAATGCAGGCGGAATTCACCAGTTTATCAATTGGGATAAACCCATGCTTACTGATAGTGGAGGTTTTCAGGTTTTTAGTTTAAATGAAATAAGAAAAATAAATGAAAACGGTGTTGAATTTCGTTCTTATTTAGATGGCAGTAAGCACTTTTTTTCACCGGAAAGTGTAATGGATATTCAAAGAAAAATAGGTGCTGATATTATAATGGCATTTGATGAATGTACACCATATCCATGTGACTATGACTATGCTAAAAAATCGTTAGGACTTACACACCGTTGGTTGAAAAGATGTATTGATAGGTTTGATTCAACGGAGGATTTATATGGCAAATCGCAAACACTGTTTCCCATTGTACAAGGTTCTACGTACAAAGATTTGCGTATAGAAAGTGCTAAATTTATTGCCGATCAAGGTAGAGAAGGAAATGCCATAGGCGGATTATCAGTAGGTGAGCCTGCTGAAATGATGTATGAAATGACCGATTTGGTTTGCGATATTTTACCCAAAGATAAACCGCGTTATTTAATGGGTGTTGGTACGCCTGAAAATATTTTAGAGTGTATTGCCTTAGGTATTGATATGTTTGATTGTGTAATGCCAACCAGAAATGCACGACATGGTTTTATTTTTACCAGTCAGGGAATTATTAATATTAAAAACGAAAAATGGAAGAATGATTTTTCGCCACTGGATGAGGTTTTTACTCCGCAATACTCAAAGGCTTATTTAAAGCATTTAATTAAGTGTAATGAGTTTTTAGGAGCCAGTATTGCCAGTATTCAAAACCTGTCGTTTTATTTATGGTTGGTAGGAGAGGCCAGGGCCCATATTTTAGCAGGCGATTTTACAAGCTGGAAAAAAAGCACGCTTGATATTGTGAACAGAAGACTATAAGAAAGAGTTGTAATTTCACAAAGTACTATAAATAAAAAAGCCACTTGAGTAATCAAGTGGCTTTTTTGTATCATGTGTTATTGATTATTCTTGAATCATTAACTTAACAGTTGTTTTTTCGTTGTTTTCGTTAGAAATATTAACAAAATACAATCCGGCTTTTAACTCAGCTTTTTCTATTTTTAAAGTAGCTAAGCCATAGTTTTCAAATGTTCTAACAGTTTTACCTGTAATATCAACTACAGCTACATTGTGTAATTTGGCGTTATCGTTAAATGCAACTACGGTAAAGTCGTTAGTTGGATTTGGAAATAATTTAACTGCTGATGAAGTTAAACCAATTTCGTTAGTTGATAAGTTACTTGTTTTGCAAGAAGCCCATTTAAAGAATAAAGTTTGGTCACCTGCTGTTCTAACTAACTCACGGTTAAATCCACCTACACCGTTTGGTTTTGTGCAAGCACGGTCTGTTGAATCAGTAAAGTTTTCATAAATAGCATCGCTTGTACTATCAGCACCATTACCAAAGCGGTAAGCCACTGTTCCTGGGCAAATATTGTTTAAAGTAGTTGTGTAAGCACCTGGTACGCCTGATACAGGAGTCATACGCACAGCACCGTTTTTCCAGTCTTTATAATCACATATTAAATATACAATTTGTGGAGTTTGGCTTGTTAAATCAACTTTAAAAGTAACGTTTGATGGAGCTGGAAGTGGATTACATGGAGCAAATGAAGAAAAGCAATTTGCAGGTAAAACAGTATCTGATTTTAAATCTAACTCACGGTTACCTGAACCTGTTACAACACTTTCCCAAGTTCTTTGACCGGCACTATAGTAACGGAACTTATAAGCAATACCACTTGCGGAATCTAATGGGAATGTAACAGTATAAACTTTACTTCCTGATGATACTGGGGTCATTTTGCTTCCAGCATCCCATCCGCCCGGTACTAATCCACCAGCCACGTCAACTGAGTCAACATTACAGCTAGAAGACATATCAATTCTTAAAGTCACTTGGTAGCTAGGTATTGGTGCTGTTGGGCAAGCTGAACATGAACCAAAACAAACTTTATCAACTACCATGTCAGCAGCTACTGTTACACCTCTGTTGCCATTAGTAGCGCAAGTGCTTGGAACGCTTTCAGGAACACTAGGAGAATTCCAATCGTTACCATTCACAAATTTATATTCATATGCACCTGCATCTAATAACAATATAATTTCATATACCTTATTAGCTGTAGGGAACAAATTAGTCATTGCGGTTTTAGCCGGATCCCAGCCTTGTAGTGAGCCTGCTATATGCACGCCATCCGCACTTACTGCTGTAACTTTATCCATATCAACAGCAAAACGCACAGCATTTTTACCTGTAGGAGCTGCTGAACTAAATTTTGCAGTAATTAAAGTAGTGTCGTTAGCCATAGAATCAACGTACATCCAACGATTTCCATTACTTTGTCCATTTAAAGCATGTCCTTTTTGTACCAAAGCGGGTATACTTTCTTCTCCTGAACCCCATGAGTTACCATTGATAAATTTGAATTCAATAACTTGTTTGGCATCAATATTTAAAATGGTTCCATATGCATTAGGTATTCCAGGTACAGGTAACAATGTTGTACCCGCTGGATCCCAATTTTGAAAACTACCGGCCACATGTACACCATTTGGACTTACGGTTTGCCCTGTCATATCGACAACAAAGGCTACTTTTTTAGCAAATACACCACTAAACGTGGCTAAAGCTGCTGTTAATAGTAAAAACTTTTTCATTATTTATATATTTTTTTAGTGAAAGCAATTTATATTATTTTATTGTTAATTTGCAATACATTTCAAATTTTTCTACTAATTATTTAAATTTCCATATATAAATTAAGGAGTTATATTCATGTATAAACAATTACTAAAAAACGCATTACAAATTGTATTCATTGTTATTTTTTGTACAAAATTTAGTACTGCCCAGGTGGTTACTATATCGCCCGCTTTTGCAACGGCTGATGATAATAATGTTGTGATTACTTTTGATGCTTCATTGGGTAATGCAGGCTTGTTAGGTGAGTCAAATATATATGCACATACGGGAGTTATAACGGATAAAAGCACATCGGGAAGCGACTGGAAATATGTATTAACGGACTGGTCTACCAATTTACCAAAAGCATTATTAACACGTGTAGGTTCCAGTTCTGTTTATAATTTAACCATTGGGAATATCAGAACTTTTTATGGCGTTCCTGCTACTGAAAAGGTATTGAAAATAGCCTTGGTTTTCAGAAATGCCAATGGCTCTAAAACAGGTAAAACAGTTTCGGGTGGCGATATTTTTATAGACATCAGCCAAGGTTCTTATCAGGTAAAATTAAACAACCCTATAAAAGCTTCTTTCTTCAATGCCGGTGATAGTATCAGTATTAGCTGTTCTGCCTCACGACAAAGTAACTTAGAGTTGTATGCCAATGGTGTTTTATTGCGTTCTGTCGCAAATGACTCTGCTTTACTTTATAAAAACACAATAGATAGTATAGGTACTGATAGAATTGATTTGGTTTTGAAAGGTGATTATAATGGAGATATAGTTTACGACTCGTCTTATGTTATTATTAAATCAGGGAGTAATGTGCAAATTCCTCCTGCAGGTACGGTAGATGGTATTAATTATATCAATGATTCAACCGTTACTTTACAAATTTTTGCTCCTCTTAAAACATTTATTTATGTGATTGGCGATTTTAATAATTGGGAATTAAAACCCCAATATAAAATGAGCAGAACGCCCGGAGCGGAAAGATTTTGGATAACAATTACCGGGTTGAAGAAAGGTGTTGAATATGGATTTCAATATGCCATTGATGAAGTTCAAATGCGTGTGGCGGATGTTTATGCGGAAAAGATTTTAGACCCTAATAATGATGTATGGATACCTGAAATAACGTACCCTAATTTGAAAAAATACCCGGTAGGTAAAACAACCGAAATTATTTCGGTATTACAAACCGGGCAAGCACCATTTGTGTGGCAAACAACTAATTTTGTGAAGCCGCCAAAAGAAAAGTTAGTAATATATGAGTTGCTGTTAAGAGATTTTATAGGCAGACACGATTTCCAAACTTTAAAAGATACGCTTGATTACTTACAACGATTGGGTGTAAACTGTATCGAGCTAATGCCTATTACAGAGTTTGAAGGCAATGAAAGCTGGGGTTATAATCCAATGTTTCATTTTGCTATTGATAAGTATTATGGCACCAAACAGGCTTTTAAAGAGTTTGTTGATGAGTGCCACAAGCGTAAAATGGCTGTGGTTTTAGATATGGTATTGAATCATTCATTTGGGCAAAATCCCCAAGTAAGAATGTACTTTGATCCTAGTGCGGGTCAATTTGGACAACCTACGGCAAACAATCCATGGTTTAACCAAACAGACAAACACCCATATGGAGTTGGATATGATTACAACCATGAAGCCCAACCGACTATTGATTTTGTAAACAGGGTAAATCATTTTTGGCTTACTGAATATCATCTTGATGGTTATCGTTTTGATTTATCTAAAGGGTTTACACAAAAAAATACTTTTGGGAATGAGGCTGCCTGGAATGCTTACGATCAATCAAGAGTAAATATCTGGAAAAAGATTCGTTCTGAAATAATTAAACACTCACCCGATGCATACTTAATATTAGAACACTTAGCTGATAATGATGAGGAGAAAGTATTGGCCAACGAAGGTTTTATGATGTGGGGTAAAATGACAAGTAATTATGCGGAAGCAGTTATGGGTTACGATAATTCAAAGGCCAATTTAAGCTGGGGCGATTACAAAAGCCGTCAGTATAACTCGCCTAACTTGGTTACTTATGCAGAAAGCCATGATGAAGAAAGAGTAGTAGCAACTTCGCTCCAATATGGAAGGGTTCAAGGAACCTATAGTACAAAAGATTTAAATACTGTTTTAAAAAGGGTAGATGCTTACCATGCATTGCTTTTACCTTTAATAGGACCAAAAATGATCTGGCAGGGTGGTGAGTTGGGTTACGAAGTTTCTATCAACACAAACGGTCGTACCGGAAATAAACCTTTTAACTGGAGCTCTTTAACCAACAGCATTAGGAAAAAAGCATACGAAAATATCAGTAAGCTCAATAAACTAAAACAACATGTAAGCTTCTCATCAAATAACTATACTTATAGTACCAGTTCGGTTATTAAAACATTGAAAGTAAACCATGACAGCATGAATACGATTATAACCGGTAATTTTGATGTAATAACTATCAATGCAGCATTTGCATTTCAGCATACAGGTTGGTGGTATAACTATATAACAGGCGACTCTGTTAATATTACAGATGTTAATACTTCATTTTTACTACAAGCAGGGGAATACAGAGTATTTACCGATAAAAACATTTATGAACAGCTAAATACAACTGGGATTAAAAATGTAAAAGAAGACCTGTCAGAAAAGTGGAATTTATATCCAAACCCAAGCAATGGAAAAGTAAATATTATAGTTGATTTTGAAAACTATTCTAACTTAGAATTAGGCATTTATGATATTGTTGGAAAAAAAGTTTATAATATTCAAACCAAAAACCAATACATTTATGGTGCGCAAGAATTTGAATTAGATATAACCCATTTACCTAAAGGTTTATATTTAGTAAAAGCAAAAACCGACACTAGCGAGTCCATTAAGAAATTGATTGTTAATTAAATATATACTTTATTGAATAAAATTTGAAAATGTAGTTTTTGTCAGATTTTACGTTTTAAGTCCAGCTATATTTAATTACCAGTTTATTGAAATTAAAATATATCCATATGAAGAGAAAATTACTAGTATTATTTGTAGGTATTTTTATTGTTTCTGTATCCTTTGCGCAGAGTATTAAAGGAAAAATAGAAGATGAAAAAAAACAACCGGTAGTTGGAGCTACAGCTATTATTGATGGCACAAAAAAGGGTGGGTACACTGATGCCGAGGGTCTTTTTGAAATTAAAGATGTGCTGCCCGGGACTTACAAATTAAAAATTTCAAGTTTAGGCTTTAATACCATTTACAAAGATGTAGAAGTTACCGCAACAGGTGCTTTTGTTGCTTTATCGATGAAGGAAGACCAAAAGAAACTGGATGAGGTGGTAGTAGTTGGTTATGGTGTACAAAGAAAGCGTGAAGTAACAGGCTCCATAGCAAAAATTAGCGGAAGAGAATTAAATGACATGCCTGTACCTAGTTTCGAATCAGCATTACAAGGAAAACTAGCCGGTGTAAATGTAACTACGGGAAGTGGTTTAGCCGGTTCTGGAGCTGTAGTTAGGATTAGAGGTATAGCTTCCATTGGTGCTGGTGGCGATCCTTTATATGTTGTTGATGGAATTCCGATTACACAAGATTACTTTTTAAATGGCAATAGTGGGGGAATGAATAACAATCCTTT
Organism: Bacteroidota bacterium; assembly: GCA_040388375.1. Lineage (NCBI taxonomy): Bacteria > Pseudomonadati > Bacteroidota > Bacteroidota bacterium. Next base: position 198,177 of record JAZKBU010000007.1, read on the forward strand.
GGCTTCTATAAATCCGAACGATATAGAAAGTATCGATGTTTTGAAAGATGCGGGAGCAAGTGCTATTTATGGTTCGAGGGGAGCTAATGGCGTTATATTAATTACTACCAAACGCGGTAGAAAAGGTAGTAAAAAAGGACCGAGTGTTAATTTTACAGCTACCATGGGAACATCGCAACCAACAGCTTTGCCTAATATGTTAAATACACAACAATATTTACAATTACGTCAGGAAGCTTGGGAAAACGATGGCGGAACAGGCAGAGTTTGGTTACCGGGTTATTCATCAGCTCAGTCAACAGCAGCAGCACGAGAAGCAGCCTATTTAAAAGCAAGTCAATACAATACTGATTGGGTAAAATTAACTACACGCGTTGGCTTTAAACAAAACTATGATTTATCGGTAAGTGATGTGTTTAAAAAAGTAAGTTATTATGCCGGAGTTTCTTACAGCAACAACGAAAGTTTTTTAGTAGGTAATAGTTACAATAGGCTTGCCGGCCGATTAAATTTGGATTTTAAAGTTAGTAAGAAAATAAAAGTTTCGACCAATTCAAGCTTGGCACAAGGTAATAATTTCCGTGTTAACAGCGGTTGGGCCGGAGGTTTGGGGGCTGCTATGAGTGAGGCATTGCCTATTTATCCGGTAAAATTTGGCGGACCTAATGGAGATAGTGCTTATTTCAGGGGTGGCGTAAACCCTATAATAGCGCAAGAACAAAAAACATGGAGAGTGGGTGAAACCAGGACCATTAACAATATAGCTGTTGATTACAACCCAATAAAAAATTTATACTTTAGAGCGCAGGGTGGTTATGATTACATGCAATTGTTAGATGACCAATACGATAGCCCGCAATTATTAAACATTGCCGATTCCGCAGGAGGTAATGCTAACAGAACGGCTACTTTCACTAATAATTTAAATTACTTTATTACCGGAACTTATAATTACAACCCAACGGACAATCATAAGTTTAGTTTTATGTTGGGTAATGAGTTTCAGAAATCAACCGCTTCAACCAGAACACAAAGAACAGAACATACATCAGGTCCTTTTTACGAAAAAGAACCTGATTCGTTATATGCTAACCAAACAGCTCCCGGTAATGCATGGGCTTTTTTAAGCTACTTTAGCCGTATTAATTACTCATATAAAGACAAGTATTTTGCACAGGTAATTTTACGTGCAGACTGGTCATCACGTTTTGGCGAAAACTACCGCGTTGCATTTATGCCGGCTGTTTCGGCCAGTTGGGTTTTAAGTGAAGAAAAGTTCTTACGCACCAATAAGACCATTTCATTTTTAAAATTACGTGCCAGTGCCGGAAGAAGCGGTAACTCCAATATAAATGGAAATGCTCGTTTCTTAACATTCAGAACAGATGGTTTGTATAACCAACAAGCCATTACTTATCCAACGCAAGCACCTAATGAAAATTTACGTTGGGAAACATCGTTAATTTGGGATGCGGGCGTAGAGTTGGGTTTATTTAACGATAGAATTTTTACTACTGTTGATTATTTTGATAGAAGAGTAACCGATGCTATTATTGAAAATTTAGCTATCTCTCCTTCAACAGGTATGGATCAATACACAGCCAACGTAGGTAAAATAACCAACAGAGGGTTAGAGTTTGGAATTAAAACAAGAAACCTGGTTGGTAAATTCAGATGGAGTACAGACTTTAACATTACCAAAATATGGAATTCAATTGATGATATAGGTGCTTACTCGCAAGATGCTGTTAGTGGAGGAACCAACGATACACGCCCAATTATTGGAAGCCCGATTGGTACTAATTATTTAGTAAGATTTAGCCATATAGATAAAGCTACGGGATTACCAGTATATTTAGACGTAAATGGTAACCAAACAAGTACCTGGGATATTAATAACAGGGTAGGCGTTGGGAGTGTTTTACCGGATGCTTCAGGTGGTATGACCAATACCTTTTCGTACAAAGGTTTTGATTTAAGCGTATTGATAAACTTTGTTATTGGTGGTAATATATATGAATCGTCAGCTAAACGACAATTAGGAGTAGTTTCTAACTGGAATATGAGAACAGATTTATTTGACAGATGGCAAAAACCTGGCGATGATGCCCAGTTTGCCAGATTAACTTTAAACGAAGCCAATTATGGGTCAAATACAGTATGGATTAATACTGACCAGTTTTTATACAGTGCTTCATTTGCCAGGTTACGTAACGTAACATTGGCTTATAATTTACAACCCAAAGCTATTAAAAAATTAAAATACTGCCGCTCTGTTCGTATGGCAATTATTGCAACTAATATTTTAACCATTACCAAATATCCGGGCTTAGATCCTGAGATAGCGCGTGATTTCGAAAATGCGACAGATAGAAATATGAGTCCGAATATTACTTATTTAACTCCGCCACAAGAGCGTACTTATTCATTTCAAATAAATATTGGATTTAACTAGGGAGGAAGCAGAAGATGAAAAACAGAAATAAAATAACAATTATATTTAGCATACTATTAATAGGTTTAGGCTCTTGTACCAAATGGACAGAAATAAAACCGGAAGGATTTTTATTAGAAGGTGAGGCAGTTAAAAGCGGTCAAGATGTAATAAAAATAGTAAACTCAACTTACGATGCTTTAGCCAACAGGTTAAATGGTAATGCGCAAATTTATAGCGATTTGTTAGGTGATGAATTAGCAGATTATAATATTAATGGCGACAGAAGAGAAATGTACACAAGAGGTGTAATAGCCTTTAATGCTACAGCAACCGATAATTACAGGGGAATTTACCGCTGTGTGTTCCGTGCCAATACTTGCCTGGATTATATTCAAAAGTTTAACGACTTAACTGAAACTCAAAAAAGCACTTTAGAAGGAGAGTTAAAATTTATCCGGGCTTTATCGCATTTTGAAATAGCTAAATTATATGCGCATCCAAAAGGTTCGTCACCATTAATTGATGGTAATAAAACCCAATCAGGTATTCCGTTACGTAAAAAAGTATCTATCGATCCTGTATTGAGAAGCACCATTAACGAAATGTACAGCTATATTGAAGAAGATTTATTAGCAGCTATATCATTATTGCCAAACAGCAACCCGGCTAATACTACCCGAAAAGTGTATGCTGATAAAATTGCAGCTAAAGCATTATTGGCCAAAGTATATTTTCAAAGCAATCAATACCAAAAAGCCATTGATATACTAAACGATGTATTAAGCGATAATGCTTATCAATTAAGCGATAGTTTAAATCACTTTGACAATGCAAGCTTTAGTAAAGAATATTTGTTTCAATTTGTAAGTACCGGAACTGGCGATAACAGAGCAGCAGGATATACAGGAAATTACAGAAGCGATAATGTAGCCGTACCTAATATGCAAATTTCAAAACTGGCATACGACTACATGAATCAAGATACTACTGACAAAAGATTGGGTTTAATTAAAGTAATAAACAAAGGAAAGCCTGAAGAAGTATATGGCTCTAAAAAGTTTGATTACGACTTTTTTGATGTACCTTATTTATTGTTAACCGATATGTATTTAATGCGCGCTGAAGCTTTGGCTATTACCAACCAAAACTTAACAACTGCTGCAACCGATGTGAACAAAATTATATCAAGGTCATATATAACACCTGCACCTAAATTATTGACAGGAGCAGAATTACCGGATGTGATAAAAGCAAAAGTAAGAGATGAAAGACGCAGGGAGTTTTTATTAGAAGGCGATAGAATTCAAAGCTTTAAAAGAATAGGAGCTAATGGAGAAACACAGACACCAAATACAATCAGAAATGCTGAATTTAACTGCAATGGTCTTGTTTTTGCTTTTCCACAAACAGAGGTAACTATTGGGTTTACTCAGAACCCAACACAAGCATGTAACTAGTTAAAAAGGGAACGAATATGAAAAAAGCGATAATAATAGCAAGTATATTTTTAGGCATAATAGCTTGCAAAAAAGATATAAAAGACCTTGGCACACCATCGAGTAAAGTTGACGGATTGCAAGCCAAATGGGTGTTAAAAAGATGTTCAATGGTGGATGAAGTTTCGTTAACCAAAGAAACCATAAAAATGGGCGATTACTTTACCGTAAAAAACATTGCCTACACACAGCCCAATATTAAGTTTGAAACACTTAACGGAAGCAGAGTGTATACAGTTGATACTACTAACGTATTGGTTAATTTTTTCCAGACACCAACAGGCGCATGGAATTTTGACAGCGATGAATTTCCAACAGAAATAGTATTTACACCAACAGGCGGCACTGCATTTACATTGCCACTTGGAGGGTCAATAAGAACGGTAGACCAGGTTTTAAAACTACGTAAACCCGTTTATTGTGGTGGAGAGTTAAAGTTTTCTTATGTTTTAGAGTTTGAAAGAAATTAAGAGAAAGAAGAGGACACTAATATGAAAAAGATAATAGCCATAACCGTACTGTTTTTAAGTTTGTATAGCAATAAACTAGCTGCTCAAGCCTATTGGATTGAACCGGAAAATCCGGATGTTACCAAACCAATAAAAATATATGTTGATGTGAGTAAAACGACCAATACAAGTTGTAAGGACAATCCCGGACCATTTTATATATGGACTTGGAAGCCAAAAGAGCACCCCGTTGGGCACCCACTAAGAAATGGTCTTGGTGAACAAGAATGGAAAAACTCAAACGAAGCATTGAAAATGACTAACGATGCGACAAAGGGGCCATTTGTTTGGTATTACGAAATGACACCAACCGAATTTTACGAAACAAACGCGGCCGATGTTTATAAAAACGGAATCTCTTTATTAGTAAAACCAAAAGATGGTGGAGGATTTGGTGACCCTGATATAAAAACAGAAGATTTAAATTTCACTATAGAAGCTCCAAAAACAGACAGAGGCTCATTTTATACGGTTCCTGCCTTTGCTTTCCCAACCGAAATTGTAAATTTTGTTTACGATAACAAAGTAGAAACAAAAGCTACCATGAAAAATCTAGGTGCTGATTCTGTATATATATTACTAAAAGCCAATACTATTGATACCGTAACAGCAGTTACCAAATCATACCAAGTAAAAACAATTTTTACTATTTCAGATAATGACCAGTTAAAAATGCTTTACGAAGGAGATGGCGTATTTAAGTATTCCATATTACCATACCAATTTTTCTCTATGCCTAAAAACTTAAAAATTATTGATGTGGAAGTGTTTATTGTAAAACTAGGCTGGACAGGTATTGACGACCAAAGTGATATGATAAAAGTGAAATTTGGCGTTTGTAATTAAAATATAAAAAGAATTATACAAACAAAAATGCAACTTCTCGAAAAGAAGTTGCATTTTTGCGTTTTAAACATAAGCATTTCATCATTGAACGCATATATTCACAAAAACAGGGTATTCATTTCTTTATACTTTTTTGTTTTACTCATATTTACCTTGTTGCTCATATTGAGCAGCAGTGAAAATATAAGTTTGCTAATTAACAGTAAGCACAATCCCTTACTTGATTTGCTTATGAAATATATTACCCACTTAGGTGAGGGTTGGTTAGCTGTTCCGGTTTGTTTGTTTATACTTTATAAGGATAGGAATTTAGGCATAGCCATTTCATTAATTTGTATTTCCAGTGCACTTATCACCCAGTTTAACAAACATTTTGTTTTTGACAATGCTTTGCGCCCCTCACTTTTATTGAAAGAGTTTAACCTGCATTTTGTAGAAGGTGTTGAAGTATTAGAGTATCATAGTTTTCCTTCGGGGCATACCACAGCTGCATTTGCTGTATTCTCCACATTGGCTTTTATTTATACCAAACCCAAATTTCAAATTGCTTTTTTAGCACTCGCTATTATCATTGCCTTTTCGCGCATTTATTTATTACAACATTTTTTACGCGATACCATTGTAGGATCCTTAATTGGTTTTTTAACAGCATTTATTTTATTTTGGATATTGGTAGAAAAAAAAGAAGTGCTTAAAAGCAACAGTAGCAATGTATAAAGTTATAGCAAAGCATCCTTATTTTTATGTAGCAATTTGGGGTCTTTTATTATTTATCCCTTTTTTAGGCAATGTACATTTGTTTGATTGGGACGAAATAAATTTTGCTGAAAACTCACGCGAAATGTTGCTTACAGGAAACTACCAGCAAGTGCAAATTAATTTCCAGCCCTTTTGGGAGAAACCACCTTTATTCTTTTGGCTGCAAACCATATGTTATCATATATTTGGTGTGAATGAATTTGCCGCAAGACTACCGAACGCGCTGGTTGGTATAACCGCTTTATTAGCGGTTTTTTATGTTGGTAAAAAGTATTTCAACAGTCAGTTTGCCTGGATTTGGGTTTTATGTATTACCGGTAGTTTTACACCACATTTATACTATAAAAGCGGAATCATTGACCCCATTTACAATCTGTTTATAGCGGCAAGCATATTCCAGTTTTTTTTAATTGCAAAAAGTAACTCCTTTAAACAAAAAAACATCCATTCGTTATATGCCGGTTTATTAATTGGAGCCGCTATTATTACCAAAGGGCCGGCTGCTTTGCTTATATGTATTCTATCCATAATAGTATATGTTGCTATCAATAAGTTTAAATTCTTTTTTGGCTTAATACAAGTATTTATTTGTGCTTTAGCAGCGTTTGCGGTAAGTGCAACATGGTTTGGCTGGGAGTTAATGCAACACGGAAGTGTATTTTTAAAAGAGTTTATTTTATACCAGATAGATTTATTTAGAAACCCCGTAGCAGGACATGGACAACCTTTTTGGTACCACCCTTTAGTAGTTTTATTAGGTTGTTTTCCTATTTCCATTTTAGCTATCAATTTATTGTTTAAAAGAAAACTAAACGATTTAAATCCGCCTCAGGCAGCCATTTTCAGATGGAGTCAGGTTTTATTTTGGGTAGTACTTATTTTATTCAGTATAGTTAAAACAAAAATTGTTCATTACTCATCAGCTTGTTATTTGCCTTTAAGTTTTTTAGCTGCTTATGCCATTAGTCAGAGCTTAATTAACAAAGAAACAGTAGCACCCTGGAAACGTTATTTTATATTGATAGCAGGTGTATTATTAGGCATATTGCTTTCATTGATTACGTTAATAGATTTATTTAAGGGTAGCCTATTACCTTATATTGATGATGATTTTGCAAAAGCATCATTAAGCATAGATGCCAACTGGAGCGGTTTTGAAGTGCTATTTGGTTTTGTATTTATTGCCATTATTACGGTGAGTGTATTTTATTTAAAAAGAGTAGAATTAACAAAAGCATATTACGGCTTACTCGTTATGATTTCACTTTTCTTACCGCTTTACATGGCTTTTGTAGTACCTAAAATAGAGCAATATTCGCAGGGGCCGGCTATTACCATGTTGCAAAAAATAGCCGATGAAAATTGTTATGTAACTACCTTGGGCTATAAAAGTTATGCGCATTACTTTTATGGCAATGTAAAACCCTATAAAAACGATTCGGCCAGGAGCAACAATTGGTTACTCACCGGTAAAATAGATAAACCCGTTTATTTTCTTTTACATGTAAACGATACGCAAAACCATACCAACGAGTACATGCATATAGTTGACCAAGAAGGTGGTTTTTTAATGATGCAAAGAAACCCTCAATAAATTTCAATTTACCCAATTAAAAATAGCAACATAAATTCCTTTACAAGGAACTTTTTAAGTAATGTTGCGTTTAGTATATAAATGAGTCAGTCAAACAATAAAAACATAGTTATTAAGGGCGCTCGCGTTCATAATTTAAAAAATATAGATGTTAACATTAAACGAAATGCTATAACCGTTGTTACCGGTGTTTCGGGTTCAGGCAAATCAAGTCTGGTATTTGATACCCTATATGCCGAGGGACAAAGAAGGTATGTAGAAAGTCTTTCCGCTTATGCACGCCAGTTTTTAGGTAAAATGAATAAGCCTGATGTTGACTATATTCATGGCATTTCACCATCTATAGCTATAGAACAAAAAGTAAATACACGCAATCCGCGTTCTACCGTAGCAACCTCTACCGAAATATACGATTATTTAAAGCTGTTATTTGCCCGTATTGGTGTAACTTTTTCACCTATAAGCGGTCAGGTGGTAAAACGCCATACCATTGAAGATGTAGTTCATCATATTTTATCGTTACCCGATTCCACCAAAGCTTATTTGTTAGTGGAGATAAAAACAGAAGCTTCCGAGTTAAAGAAAAAATTAGAAGTTTATCTGCAAACAGGTTTTAACAGGTTATGGGTAAACGAAGAAGTAATTGATATTGAAGATTATATTGCTGGTCAAAATAAAATAGTCACACCAAAAACAAAAAAAGGTAAAGCTCAAGATGGTGAGATAGTATCAACCGCTCCATTGTTTTTATTGATAGATCGTTTTGCAGTTGTGCAGGATGATGAAGATTTTTTAAACCGTATTTCAGATTCCATACAAACTGCATTTTTTGAAGGGGAGGGCGAATGTGTTTTAAATGTATTGACAGAAAACAATACCTACGAAAGCACCATTTTTAACAATAAATTTGAGCTGGACGGAATAAAATTTGAAGAACCAAGTGCTAATTTCTTTAGCTTTAACAATCCTTATGGTGCCTGTAAAACATGCGAAGGTTTTGGTAATGTAATTGGTATTGATGAAGATTTAGTTGTTCCGGATAAAGGCTTATCAATTTTTGAAGATGCTATTGTGCCCTGGAAAGGTGAAAAAATGCAAGAGTGGAAACAATCGTTTTTACAATACGTGCGTAAAAATGATTTCCCTATTCATAAGCCTTACTTTCAATTAACCCAAAAACAAAAAGATTTTTTATGGCGGGGAGAAAAAGCCTGGGCCGGTATAGATGGATTTTTTAAAGAGCTAGAAAAACAAACCTATAAAATTCAATACCGTGTTATGTTGGCTAGGTATAGAGGTAAAACAACTTGCTACGATTGCAGAGGAACACGCTTACGTAATGACGCCAACAATGTAAGGTTAATTTCAGCAACAGATTATGCCCAATTAAATCAGTTAAAAGTAACGGACGAACACATGTCGCTATCTGTTTTAATGCTTATGAGTATTGACGATTGCGTAGCATACTTCAAACAGTTAACTTTATCAGAAACACATTCCAAAATAGCACAACGCATACTAACAGAAATAACAAGCAGGCTTAACTTTTTACAAAATGTAGGCTTAGGCTATTTGTCGTTAAACCGCTTGTCCAATACATTAAGTGGGGGCGAAACCCAGCGTATTAATTTAGCTACCTCACTAGGCTCAAGCTTAGTTGGTTCCTTATATATTTTAGATGAGCCAAGTATAGGTTTACACCCGCGCGATACAGAAAACTTAATTAAAGTACTGCATACACTTTGCAATATTGGTAACACCGTAGTGGTAGTTGAGCACGATGAAGAAATTATGCAAACCGCTGACGAGATAATTGACATAGGCCCCTTAGCAGGTATTCATGGTGGGCATAAAGTTTCGCAAGGCAATATTGATTTTATTAAAAACGATAAAAATAGCTTAACAGGAAAATACCTTTCCAATGTAGAAAGAATAGAAGTACCGGGTAAGCGGAGAAAGTGGAAAGATGCCATTGAAATAAAAGGAGCAAGGCAACATAACCTGAAGGGTTTCGATGTAAAGTTTCCATTGCATACTTTTACTGTTGTAACAGGTGTTTCAGGTAGCGGTAAAACCACTTTAATCAAAAAAATACTATATCCTGCGGTTCAAAAGCATTTAGGTAATTACAGTGGCGAAAAAACCGGAGCTCATGAAAGTATAACAGGTAGCATCAAATCAATTACACAAGTTGAAATGATTGACCAAAACCCGATTGGAAAATCGAGCAGGAGTAACCCGATTACTTATATTAAAGCCTACGATGCCATCAGGGATTTATATGCACAATTGCCTATTTCAAAAGCACGCGGATTTAAACCACAACACTTTAGTTTTAATGTAGAAGGAGGTCGTTGCGAAACTTGTCAGGGCGAGGGGGAAGTAACTATCGAAATGCAATTTATGGCCGACATACACTTAACATGTGAGGAATGTAAAGGCCAGCGTTTTAAAGAAGAAGTATTAGATGCCAAACACAATGGCAAAAGCATTAGCGATTTATTGAGCTTAAGTGTTGATGAAGCATTGGAATTCTTTCATGATGAAACAAGCATAGCCAATAAAATAAAACCACTGAGCGATGTCGGCTTGGGTTATATAAAATTAGGTCAGTCAAGCAATACATTAAGTGGAGGAGAAGCGCAAAGAGTTAAGCTGGCATCGTTTTTAGGCAAAAGAAATAGCACCGAGCATATCCTGTTTATTTTTGATGAACCAACCACAGGATTGCATTTTAACGATATCAAAAAACTATTGGCCTCATTCAATGCATTAATTGATCAAGGGCATTCCATTATAGTGATAGAGCACAATATGGATGTGGCTAAATGTGCAGATTGGATTATTGATTTAGGTCCACAAGCAGGCGAAAATGGTGGCAATTTGGTTTTTGCCGGTTTACCGGAAGACTTAATTAATAATACAGAAAGCTATACTGCTCAATACCTAAAAACGAAATTGGTATAAATTATAAGCTGCTAAACAAAGCATCAAGCTTATGTTTTTGTATTATTTTTTGTCCTTGTTCCCCTTCAGCAATGAGTCGGTCGCCAACTTTGGCCGTATAGGTGCAGATAATTTCGTTTTTAATAACGCTTTTTACAACGGCTGTAAACTCAACTGTAGAACCAATCAGTGCGGGGCTTTTATGCTGAATAGTTAAGAATGTGCCAATACCTTCCTCATTCGTTTCTTTCATATCCAAAACAAACAAACGGCAGCACCATTCCGCATCGCGGCCCAATGCAAATGTGGCATATACCGGATGTACTTCACCCGTGTCAAATGTGGCGGTATCGTTTTCTTTAACAATTTTGGTAAATTGTTTAGTATCCCCAACTTTAAAAGGATTATTCATCGTCCTTGACAGTATCTTCTAAATAAATAATAAAATTACTTTTTTCACGATGCGCTTTAGATTTAGCAGATTGGGATTTAGCTGAATCCAAAGCGACATTAAGCTCATAGCCAAGCAATAAAATAAACGTATTGATATAGATTAACATCATGATAACAATAAGTACACCAATAGAGCCATATACCTTGTTATACGTGTTAAAGTGGTTTACATAAAACGAAAAGCCTGTAGTAGTTATTAATATAATGATACAACTAAAAATAGAGCCGGTTGACACAAAACGCCATTTTCTTACTTTAGCAGGTGCATAATAAAATATAGCCGAAACAATACTTAAGCAAATACCCGCAGCTACCACATAGTTTAATGATTGTAGCCCGAATTTAGCAATAGACTGTGTAATTAAATTCTGCTTATCTAGCCACTTAATAGCAAAACTGGCACTGGTAATTAAAACGACCGAAATAAGAATCAAAAAAGAAACAAAAACTGCCAAACCAATAGCCACCACTCTTTGTTTCCAAAAAGGCCTGTTTTCGGTTGTATGTCCGTATTTGTTAAGTGAATCCATTAGCGAATGGAATCCGTTAGTCGAAAAGTAAATAGCCGATAAAAAACCAAACGATAATAAGTCGCCACGCTGATGTTTTAAAATATCCTCTAAGGTTTCCCTCAGGGTATCGTAAGCGCTTTTAGGAATGAGTGTTGAAATAAAAAATAATATCTTATCGTGATCCTGTTTTACAGGTAAATAAGCGATTACAGTAAAAAAGAAAATAACGGTTGGAAATAGGGCCAGAAAAAAAGTAAACGCAAGGGCGGAGCTGCGCAATTGAATATCTTTTTTGCTGACAGAACGTACAAAAAACTCCAGTACAGCGTAAAGCGATACATTTTTATTGCCCGGAAATGAAACACGTTGTGTTACTTTATAAAGCCATTTAACAGGTTTCGTATGTAACAGATTGTTCTTTTTCATGTAGCGCAATATAATTTTAAGCGACTAAAAAACGATATTAATCGCTACTTTTTAAAACAAATGCTTCAGAAATGAGCCAATTAAAAATACAATATAAAACTCCCACACTCAATTCGGTTAAAAAAGCGGGTAAAATGTGGAAAAACAGTGGTGCTAAAGCGAAGTATTGTTTAGGTAGATAAGGGCATTTGCAGTATATTTACAGCCTATTTAAACTAATAAATTTTAAATACAATAAATGGAAGATAAAAGTAATTATTCAGCCGATAATATTCAGGTATTAGAAGGTTTAGAAGCAGTACGTAAGCGTCCTGCAATGTACATAGGTGATGTTGGGACGCGTGGATTACACCATTTGGTTTACGAGGTAGTCGATAACTCAATTGATGAGGCTTTGGCTGGCTATTGTAAAAATATTACAGTTATTATCAATCCTGGCGAATCAATTACTGTTGAAGATGATGGGCGCGGAATTCCTACAGGAATGCATGCTAAAGAAGGTAAATCGGCATTAGAAGTTGTAATGACTGTGTTGCATGCCGGTGGTAAATTTGATAAAGATACTTATAAAGTTTCGGGTGGTTTGCATGGTGTGGGTGTTAGTTGCGTAAATGCACTTTCTACCTTAATGAGAACCCAAGTTCACAGAGAAGGTAAAATTTGGCAACAAGAATACTCATGTGGTAAACCATTATATGATGTAAAAATTGTTGGTGAAAGCGATAAAACAGGAACTATTCAATATTTTGAACCTGATGGCAGTATTTTTACAACACTTGAATACAAATACGATACCATTGCTGCCCGTTTACGCGAACTCGCTTTTTTAAATAAAGGAATTGTTATTCATTTAAAAGATGCAAGACCAGATGAAGATGGTAATTTTAAAGAAGAAACTTTTCATAGCGAAGGCGGATTAAGAGAGTTTGTTACTTATTTAGATGGTACACGCGAAAAAATATTACCAGACCCTATTTATGTAGAAGGTGAAAAAAATGGCGTACCAGTAGAAGTAGCTATGACTTATAATACAGGTTATACCGAAAACCTACACTCGTATGTAAACAATATCAATACCATTGAAGGTGGAACACACGTTGCCGGTTTTAGAAGAGCATTAACAAGAACTTTAAAAGCATATGCTGATAAAGAAGGTTTGTTAAAAAATGTAAAAGTAGAGATAGCAGGTGACGACTTTAGAGAAGGTTTAACAGGCGTTATTTCAGTTAAAGTACAAGAACCTCAATTTGAAGGACAAACAAAAACCAAATTAGGTAATAACGATGTAACAGGTGCTGTTGATCAATGTGTAGGTGAAATGCTTTCAAACTATTTAGAAGAAAACCCAAGAGAAGCAAAATTAATTGTACAAAAAGTAATACTTGCAGCAACTGCACGTGCAGCAGCGCGTAAAGCAAGAGAAATGGTACAAAGAAAAGGTGCTTTAACAGGAAGTGGATTACCAGGAAAATTAGCCGATTGCCAAGAAACAGACCCAGCACAGTGCGAAATATACTTAGTGGAGGGAGATTCAGCAGGAGGAACAGCTAAACAAGGCCGTAACCGTGTTTTCCAAGCCATTCTACCTTTAAGAGGTAAAATTCTTAATGTAGAGAAAGCCATGGAACATAAAATTTATGAGAACGAAGAAATAAAAAATATGTTTACCGGTTTAGGCGTTACAATTGGAACTGCCGAAGATGCTAAAGCCTTAAATTTAGATAAATTACGTTACCATAAAATCATTATCATGACCGATGCGGACGTGGATGGTAGTCATATTCGTACCTTAATTCTTACTTTGTTTTTCCGTTATATGAAAGAATTGTTAGAGTTTGGTTATGTATATATTGCCCAACCGCCTTTATACTTGGTAAAAAAAGGCAAAGAAGAAGAATATTGCTGGACAGAGGCACAAAGAACAGATGCTGTTTTACGTATTGCCAAAGGAGCAAATCCTGATACAGTAGGTATACAGCGTTATAAAGGTTTGGGAGAGATGAATGCAGAGCAATTGTGGAGTACTACCATGAATCCTGATACAAGAACCCTAAAACAAGTAACCTTAGATAGCGCTGTAGAAGCCGATAGGATTTTTAGTATGTTAATGGGCGATGAAGTTCCACCGCGCAGAGAGTTTATTGAAGCGAATGCAAAGTATGCTAAGATTGATGCTTAATAGATTATAATTTATTTGTATAAAACAAAGGCTGCCTCAAAAGGGTAGCCTTTGTCTTTACTCATGGTTATAATAAGTAAAATAACATTAAACTATTTCATACTCCAGCCTGGGTTTATTGCTTATTTGGTACCTGCTGTTAATCGTTAATTTTCTTTTGTCTGAAGGCGCTAGATTCAATATGTTTCTGGGTAATGTCAGGCCGCTTTCTGCAATTTCTATAATTTCATTACTATACACCTGAATATCGGTCAAAAGCAGAAGAGAGTTGCTATTGGCTTGCTGTTCCATTTCTATAACAGTCTGATCTGCTCCAAATGCTTGTCCATATTGCCATTCTTCAGGTTTTTGAATAAAAGGCTTCATGCTTTCTTTACTAATTTCCAAAATCTTTTTTAGTCTTTGGTAGTGCTTATTTTCTAATTCAGTATCGTTAATACCTTTTTGTTTTAAACCTAATTGAATGCTTATTTTTTCGGGTATGAAAATAGTATCAGGTTTTGCCTGATTCATCAGGTGTAAAAAAATGGGTACTTGTTGCTCCTTATCCAATACATTTTGCATTGTTTCACTAACAATAACATCGGGTATGTGTTTTTTGTCTATGGTATAGGCAGAAGCATCTGTTAGTAACAAATTGATGGGATAAGAAGTAAAATCAATGGCATCAATTAAACTTTTTAACCAGTCCAAACTAATTGGATTTATTTCCAGGAAAGTATAGTTAATACGGTTTTTGGGGTATTTAAATATAAGTGGTAATAGTATAGTGGCAAAAGGCCCGGTTCCTGCATACAATATGTTTATGGTATCATTGGTTTGTTGAGCCAATTTATCAGATATAGCTTTATGAGTACCTCTTATAAACTGGCGTGTTCTCATTAATCATCCAAGCATAAAGCAGCCCAAAACGGACCTATGGCAAGCCCATTATTCATATAAATATGTTGGCGCCCTTCACGGGTATTTAAGTCGTTAGCGTTTAAGCTTTGTAAAAGGGCCTTGTAGTCTGTTGTTATTTGGCTTAGTTTTTTATAATCAATGGTATCTTCTAAATATACAGAAGCAATGCGTAGTAATTCTTCTTTTATAGTTGTTTGCTCTATCATAACAGGTAATCATATAGGTTACCTGCAACATATAATTTATCCAAAAGAATAACCAATGCTTTTTTTGTTATTTAAAGGTTTTGTAAATTAACTAAGCCCAGTTATTTTTGAAGGGGGAAGCACTTTAAACAAATGTTAATGCATATTTTCGCACTATTTTTCTTTTCAGGATGGACTTTACGTGTCATATTTATCTTATTCTCTGGTTACATTGAATTAAAGTATTCGTTTAATTATCCCAAGAATAAATATAACCGTATTAGTATTCGCAAACTGAAGGCTCTAATTAAAAGCAACAAAATAGAAGATAATGGACTTTTGAAATTACTTAATTGGCTTATTTATATTTATTATGCAATGATGAGTTTACTCCTATGTTCTTTTATACTAATTATTGGATTTATAGTTTTATGTATAATTATCAGCTAATATAAAGGAATAAAAATATTTGGTTTGTTTACCACTTAATACTTACTAAAGTAGTAGTACAAGCCAATGGTTGGCACTAAGTTTAACCCAACAGTGAACCCGCCACTGGTTGCCTCTAATTTTGGGCTGCTGTTTCCAATAGGTTCTTGGTTTGCTCTGATAAATGAATAGCTGATCACTTTATTAAATGAAAAATCGAAACCCAATTTAGGGATAATAAAAAAGGTAATGCCGGGATTTAAACTTGCTTCAAAAACCGAGTTGGTTACTTTAATACTGTCTTTTAGTTGCGATTGTCCAAAAGTTTGTTTGTCATTATAAGTTCCCGAATTAAAGTCAAGGTTAAACTGGCTATGAAAATAAATACTTCGCCATATTTCAATGTAATGGCGTACATATAACTTACCTCCGTAATTAAACGCATTGATGTTTTCAATGGTGTTACCATCAAGGCTTGCGCGTTGTGTTACAAAGCTACTGCCTAAATTTACAGCCACACCGCAAGCCAGTTTATCGTTAATGAAATATGCCATACTTGGCGAAAAATTCCAGTTAATGGCAGGCTTTAAAGTATGTGTACTTGAGGTGCCATTGTTTAATGTTATTTTCTGTTCGCCAAAACCTACTGACGAGATACCAACACTACCTCCGGCAAAAAACTTATACTGCCCAATTTGAGCACTTAAAAAATTGGATTGAATAATAATGAGCAGTAAAGCTAATATCTTTTTCATAAGAATTATTTGATGAATAAATTTTAGTTATCAATAAAAAAGGCTGCCAATACAGACAGCCTTTTTTATTGAGATTTCAGAATGTATTAACTAAAATACAAATCCTAAACGTACACCACCTGTAGTAACACCAAATAAATCAAAAGTGCTGCCACCTAAAGTTTTAGTTTCAGCACCATTATTTATTTTTTGAGTACCGTCTCCATCAGTAGTCATGTTAAATAAACCTAAGCCCATTTCACCTCCTACAAAAATACCTTGTGTAATATGGTAGTCAGCGCCTAATAATAAACCTAATCCAATTCCTAATTTGCTACCACCAGTTGATTTGTAAGAATCGCCTGAATTAACTTGGCCAGGAGCAGGATTAGCAAAGCCAGAATTAGAAACTTCAGTAGAGACACCTGTTCCCATAGAAAACATTAATTGTGCACCAACATAAGGAGATAATTTAGCGGTACCTGCAAAATGTTTTTCAATACCCGGAGATAACATCAAATTAAAGCCACTACTTTCTTTAATTTCTGCAGTCACATCACCAGCACCATTCTGTACTTTTTCAGTAGAAGTAGTCATACCCATTCCTAAACGAGCTCTAACGGCCATTGTTTCTGAAAGGAAATAACGTAAACGTAATTCACCTGGTAAGTTGTAGCTAATAGGAGCTGTACCGGTTTGAAAGTTTAAAACAACTTCAGCAGTTTTTGAACCTGCTATTGGTTTTTGGGCATGTGCTGCAATAAATAATGAAGCAGTTGCAATAGTTAAGATAATTTTTTTCATATTGTTTTTGTTTTGGTTAACGATATCGAATGTAGAATTTAGTGTTATTACTTTCAAATGCTGAAACAAAGGTATTTAGCTTAAAAATGTTTATAATTCATAATTACGATGCTTAAGTATAGTCGAGATGCTAATAAAATAAGGTATTAGAGGTTGTTGTAGTATAAAATATACAAGACTATATTAGCGGTAAATATCATTAGGGAATTAGTTAAAAAGAGTACTTATATGAAAAGCAAAAAGGGTATGAAAATATATTTTATAAGTGGGCTAGGCGCGGATGAGCGGGTATTTCAATATCTTAATTTGCCTGATATAGAAAAGGTTTTTATTAAATGGGAAAAACCTTTAAAAAGAGAAAGCTTAAGTAATTATGCCGGTAGATTAATAAAACAAATAGATATTAGTCAGCCAGTTTATTTAATAGGAGTTTCCTTTGGGGGATTAATAGCACAAGAAATAGCTAAGCAAATTAACTGCGTTAAAATAATTATTATTTCCAGTATCAAATCGCCAAAGGAGTTTAGCTGGGCATTGAAATGTGTTAAGCTTTTACAGCTACATTTAATTTACCCCAAAGCGCTTTTAAAATGGAGTAACAGAATAACAGGCAATTTTTATTTTAGTATTCAATCAAAAAAAGAAGCGCAATTGTTAGTACAAATAATAAATGATACCGATTTAGATTTTTTGGTATGGGCTATGCATGAAATAATAAATTGGAAACCCGCAAACGAAACAACAATACCTTTGTTACATATACATGGAACCCACGACAGGATTTTTCCTGTAGGTAATTTAAAAGATTATCTACCAATAAAAAATGGCGGACATTTTATGATTGTGAATCAGTCAAAAACCATCAGTGAAATTATTTTAAACTACCTAAATAAATAAAAATATATAACTTGCTCCCTGCATGATTGAAGCTTTTGCCACCTTTGTTGATGTAGTTTTACCGCTATATGTTCCTAAATTATATACCTATAGAGTGGCTGATGATTTAGTAGCACAAACACAAACAGGCAAGCGTGTTTCAGTTCAGTTTGGAAAAAGTAAAGTATATGCAGCCATTGTAGCCAAAGTGCACAATACACCTCCTAAAGATTACGAAGCAAAATACATACTCTCCGTTTTAGACGAAGAGCCCATTATATTTGAACAACAACTTAAATTCTGGCAATGGATAAGCGATTATTATTTATGCAATATGGGCGATGTAATGCAGGCTGCTTTACCGGCCATGCTCAAACTACAAAGCGCCAGTAAAATAATTGCCAACCCTGATTTTGATACCAATACTGTATTGGATGATAGGGAATACATGATTATGGAAGCACTGCAAGTGCAACATGAATTAACCATTGATAATATACAACAAATTATTAATAGTAAAAACGCTTTACCCATTATAAAAAGCCTCGTTATAAAAGAGGCCATTATTATAAATGAGCAAATACACGAACGTTATAAAGAAAAGTTAGTATCGTGTATAAAGCTAACAGATACCTATACCCACGAAGAAAATTTAAAGCTGCTGTTTGATTTATTGGCAAAAAAAGAAAAGCAAATAGAAGCACTGGTTACCTATGTACATTTAAAGCAAAATAAAACGCATGTACTAAAAGCGGATTTAATAAAAAAGGGAAATGTGAGTACCTCATCATTACAAACACTTATTAAAAATGGTGTTTTTGAGGAGTTTGAAATAGCCGTAGACAGGCTTCAATTTGATGAAAATAAAACAGAAACATTTGAGTTAAATGCAGAGCAAGCAGAAGCATTTATTCAAATAGAAAAAGAGTTTATAGAAAAAGATGTGGTGCTGCTACAAGGTGTTACCAGCAGTGGTAAAACCCATGTATATGTTAGGTTAATGGAGCAAGCTTTAAAGCAGGGAAAACAGGTTTTATACTTACTTCCCGAAATTGCTATTACATCGCAAATTATACATCGTATAAAAAAATACTTTGGCGAAAAATGCGTTGCTTTTCACAATAAAATAGGGGATAGTGAACGGGTAGAAATTTGGAATAAAGTAAAATCGTCAGATATAAAAATAGTAATAGGCGCAAGGAGTGCTATATTTTTACCTTTTGCTGATTTAGGTTTAACCATAGTTGATGAAGAGCATGAAACCACTTTTAAACAAAATGATCCTGCTCCCCGTTACCATGCCCGGGATAGCGCAGTAGTTTTAAATAAAATATACAATTCGAAACTAATTTTAGGGAGTGCTACACCAAGCTTTGAAAGTTATTTTAACGCCAAAGGAGGGAGGTATGGTTTGGTGAAATTAACCAAGCGGCATGGCGATATAGAACTACCGCAAATTATAACAGCTAATATAGCGGAGGAAAGAAAAGCTAAAATTATACAAGGCAATTTAACTACTGTTTTGGTCAATGAAATAAAAGAAACATTGGCTAAAAATGAACAAGTTATTTTGTTTCAAAACAGGCGAGGTTACAGTCCGGTGTATGAATGCGATAATTGCCAGTGGGTACCTAAATGCCAGAATTGCGATATCAGTTTAACATACCATAAGTACATAGATTCACTCAAATGCCATTACTGTGGATTTACCCAAAAACTGCCGGATACTTGTATGGCATGTGGCGCACATACTTTAAGTTTTAAAGGCTTTGGAACCGAGAAAATAGAAGATGAACTAGCGATACTTTTTCCAACAGCCAGAGTTGCCCGCTTTGACCAGGATTCAGTTAAAGGTAAAAATGGACACGAGCATATTATAAAAGATTTTGCAGAACATAGGTTCGACATTATGGTAGGAACCCAAATGGTAACAAAGGGTTTGGATTTTGACAATGTAACATTGGTGGGTGTAATCAATGCCGATCAACTTTTATATTTTCCCGATTTTAGGGCCAACGAAAGAGCATTTCAGCTCATAGAACAAGTGAGTGGCCGGGGAGGCAGAAGAAAAAAGCAGGGGAGAGTTGTTATCCAAACCAGTTCGCCAAATCATCCAGTTATAACGGCTGTTATTAATCATGACTACGAGGCTGTTTACAATAAAGAAATACAAGATAGGGCTCAATTCCTGTTTCCGCCTTTTCAGCGCATCATAAAAATTAATTTACGCCACAAAGAATTTAAAGTATGTGAAAATGCAGCAGAACAATTACACCACTTGATGCATGGCACTTTTGGTGATAATTTATTGGGGCCTGCAAACCCATATGTGAGCCGCATTCGCAATTATTATATCAAAGAGTTTTTGGTTAAAATAGATAGGACAGATACACGCTTGCCGGCATTGAAAAAATTTATACGCCAACAAATAGCCAAGCTTTATGAAACCAAATTATACAGCCAGTTAATAATACAATTAGATGTAGATGCTCTTTAAACTAGTTACAAACCACCTCATTTACTGATAACAGTCAACTGCTAACTAACAACTAATAAAATACCTTTGTTGCATGAAAAATAGAATAATTGTTAGCCTATTTTTACTAATTAGTTTTATTAGTTCGTTGCCTTATACTGTAAATGCACAATGCCCTATGTGCAAGCAATCGCTTACATCAGCCAGAATGGATGGCGATACGAGTGTAGGCAATACCCTCAATAATGGGATTATTTACCTATTTGTATTTCCTTATATTTTAGCCATGGTATTTGTTTTTTTATACATAAGAAACACACGCGCTAAAAAGAAACTCAACCAAAACCAATAGTATTATGTGTAATCAATATGAACCTAGCAAAGGCTTATCAATAGCTAAAGCTAAATGCCCGCAATGCCAAAGCGGAAAAATGTATAAATACAACGCTTTTAAATTAAACGGATTTACGCAAATGTTTACCACTTGCCAGGTATGCGGAGTTCAGTTTGAAGTGGAGCCGGGCTTTTTTTGGGGAGCTATGTATGTAAGCTATGCTATTACTTGCGGTATTATGTTAGCCGTTGGTGGTATTGTTTTTTTTACTACTACAGGAGCGGGATTCTGGACATACATTATCCCTATTTTTATTGTTATGTTTTTATCAATACCATTTACCTACAGATATGCCAGGGTGTTGATGTTGTATTTCTTTTCTCCGCTTACGTTCAAGAAAGAATTCGTTAAATAAAAATAGATGGCGTCAGAGTCTATCATATTTTTTGACGGGGAGTGTAACTTATGCAACGGATTTGTGCAGTTTGTGTTAAAACACGAGCAAGCGCCAAACCTTAAATTCAGCAGTTTGCAAAGTGAATTTGCGCAAAACTTTTTCAAGCAACAAAACTTTGATCCCTCTTCAATAGATTCTGTTATTGTTTACCATAACAACCAATTTTACTTGCAATCAAAAGCAGCATTTATAGTTATAGCCCAGTTAAAAAGTCCTTACAAATGGCTAAGCGTATTTAAGTTTATACCTTCTTTTATAGCTAATTTTATTTATAAAATAATAGCCAGGTATCGCTATAACATATGGGGTAAAACCAATCAGTGTTGGGTAATGAAGCCAAATTACCAAGATAGGTTTTTATAAAACATTTATTGCAAAAAAAGCCCTTGAACTTACGTCCTTGGGCTTTTTGTTATCTAAAACACTTTAACTATTTAATGGTTACAGCAGTTTTTTCTGTTTTGTTTTCTACTTTTTTAAGTTCAATACTTAAAATACCGTCTTCCATTTTTGCATCAATATTTTCTTTATCAATATTTTCTGTTAAATGAAATACGCGTTTAAATTTACCTTCAAACGATTCAACCGTATGGAATTTGCGGGTATCGTTTTCAGTTTTTAATTTTCTCTCTCCGCTAATCACCAATTTGTTTTTTACTACTTCCACGCTAACGTTTTCTTTTTTCACACCCGGTAATAATACATGTATAGCATAATTACCTTCTGATTCTGTTACATCGGCTCTTGGAGTAAAGTGGTAATCGTTTTCTGCACGATTAAATTGTTGGTTGATTAAACTGTCTACTGAGTTTAAAAATTGTGAAGGGATTGAGTTTTCAATAAAGAACTCACGAGCTGGATTTACTTTTAAAAATTTCATATTTGTTTTGTTTAATTGTTTATTTAAAATATGAATACGGTTAAGCAAAAAGTTTTCCAGTTGAATTTTAAAGCCATAATGGCTTGATATTGCATTTTTGTATTAGGAGCGAAGCAAATTAAAAGACTTTTTGTCTTTTAATTTGAAAAATGACTGTTTACAAGTCAGCTAAAGGCAAGGTGATTTCAAATACAGTTCCCACATCTTCATGGCTGGTAAAGCTAATTTTACCACCACCGGCTTCAATCATATTTTTAACCATGGGTAAGCCCAAGCCCATTCCATAAATTTTGGTGCTGAAGTAGGGTGTGAAAATTTTATCTGCATCAGCGTTGCTAATACCTTTACCGTTATCGCTAATGCTTATCTTTACTGTTTTGTTATCAACTATTGCGCTTATATCAATTAAGCCTTTTTTATCGTCAGGGATAGCTTGTGCAGCATTTTTAATTAAGTTGGTAAATGTCCTGTTCAAATAATTATTATCAAAATACACATACATATCATCGCTTATCTGATTAACTATTTTAACATTTTCATCGTTTTGATGCAAATCAATAATAGGCTCTAAGGCATCCTTTAAATTAATGTTTTCAAACTCAGGCGTTGGCATTTTAGCATAATTACTAAACTCGCTGGCCAAATCGTTTAAAACGTCTATTTGTGTTATAATGGTTTTACTAACTTTATGGAATGTTTCTTCTAACTTAGGGTGCTTGTCATTCCACGCGCGTTGTAAGTGCTGTACACTTAGCTTCATAGGCGTTAAAGGATTTTTTATTTCGTGTGCAATTTGCCTTGCTATATCACGCCAGGCACCTTCGCGTTCACTTTGTGCCAGCTTTTGCGCACTCTCCTCTAACTTATCTATCATTAAGTTGTATTGCTTTACCAGGTCGCCAATTTCATCTTTTCTGTTCCAAAGTATTGGCTCGTTTTTTTTACCTAAACTGGTTGTACTTAACTGGCGTTGGATTAATATGAGTGGGAATGAAATACTGTGCGAAATAACATAAGCTATAACACCTATTATAATAAACAACAAAGCGTACAAGTTAATAAAGCCCACTACAATACTTGATATCTCACTTAATAAATCAGCTTGCTTACTAAAGTAGGGTAGTTGCGCATAACCAATTAACATGTTTTCGTTTTTATAAATAGGTACGTAAGCAGCTATATAACCAAACTCCGCTATTTTTTCAGCCTGACTAAACTGCGATTCTTTTAGTTTTGAGAGATGGTAAAAGGCTGTTGGATTCATTAAGTCGCCAATAACTCCTTCATCATATACTTTGCTTATACTACTGGCTAGCAACTTACCTTGCATGTTAAATATGCTTATATCTGTATCATAAAAATCGGCCAACTGGTTTAAGTAAGCTTTACTTTCATCCAGTCTGTTTTTTACAATATAATCAGCCGCTTCGCCTTGCAATGTATTTACTACATTCCTGATTTTTCTACTCAGCTTTTCATTTTGCTTGGTATTGTATTCCGACTGAATAAAATTAATGGTAACATAAGCCGTAATGCTTAACGTAATAAACACGATTAAAATAATAGATACCTGTATGCGGGTTCTAATCAATACTACATCCGGATCTTTGATAAACAATAAGCGGTTAATAAGGTGCCTGACGGTGCGGTATATATCCGATTGAATTAGTTTATACTTCTTTAAAAAGCGCCCATTAACAATGGCATATACCGAAAGAGAGAAAATGAGCAGGAGGGTAAAGAACGTAAATATAAGCGAAAACAAGCCTAGTGGCTCATAAAAGGTGTTATGCTTTTTGCTGACAATAACGGTTAATTGCTGGTCGTTAAAATATTGCAAATGATCGTAATCGTTTTCAATATAAGTAGTAAATATTTCCGGCTGAGTTGTTAAGCTATTTACGGTGCGGTAAGGATAATCGCCACTCTGGCTTATTAAAGCTTTATTTTTATAAATAGCATAGCTGTAATCAAACTTTTTAAAGCCAATGGTATTGGACGTTCCCTCAATTTGCAATTCATCAAAACGGTTTTCATCCTGAATAAGCTTTGGTTGCAATTGAATAAATATATAGCCTAATTTCTGGCTACCATTTTTAACCGTAAATTTTGATAAGTATCCTTTTAAATAGCTGTTTGTTTTTAAGTATTTAAAATATTTATCAATGGTTTCAATGGATTGGTTATAGTAAATTTCATTTAACTGATTAAATGAAATACCATTTCTTTCGTGGAGGTGATAACCGCTGGAATCAAAGTCGTAAAAGGTAACATCGTATTTACTTAAATAGCCTGTAAAGTACAATTGCCTAATGGTTTTCTTTAATTGCGACTTAAGCGCCATTGGGTTTAAGAAGTAATATTTTACCTGCTTATCCAATATTATTTTCTTCTCTACATCGCGTAAAAAGTATTCTGTATTGATATCGTTTTGCGATATTAATTTAGCCGCATACAGCTTCCGGTTATCAATATCTTTTAAGTTAGAAAAATACTGAACAGAAAAACTGGTAGCAAAAGAAATGAGTATAACCAAAACAAAATAATGCTGGAAGCGATTAGTACGAGTCACTAAAAAATTAAACCCGGCAAAAACAACAATTAAAACAACAGAGCCTAAGTAGTAAATATGTTGCCTGCCGAAAAACTCATTGATTATAACAGGATGGACAACGGCTAATACAAACACCATCAACCCGGTTAAAACATAATAGTTGAATTCATTTTTACGTATAAATAAATACGTGTTTTTTATACAGATATGTATAATAATGTAAAGTATTACTCCAATTAATAATCCGTAAAAAGTATATTGATTAAGGAGGTAAACATTTTTTAAGCTGTACGAAATCTGGGAGTCGAAAACCAAACTTTTTATACTGTCAATACTTGAATCAATAGCCGTAATGGTTATTAAAAATAAAAAGAACACTTTGATGTATTTTAACCATTCTCTTTTTTCAGGATTCACCAAAATACGTTTAGCATCAATAAGCACAGCAAACCACAGTGCCATAAAAGCCACCACAATAAAATCACCTAACGAAGGTATAATATCGCTTGAGGCATAAATAATGGGGCTAAACAAAGCTTTTGAATACAGGTAGGATGGAAGCTGGTAGTAAAGTAATAATTTTTTCAGCACCAACATAACACTAAAAAACACCAATGCTCCAATGCCTATATTTACATAAAGCAACTGACTGCAAAACAAATGGAACGATAAAACAAAAAATAAGATGGCTAAAATAGAAAGTGAAATAAGCCACCAATTGTCAAGCCAGTCCTTGCTAAACACTTCTACTGAAAACAAATATTTATTACTTACATCTTTAATGTCAGTAAAACCTTTCAAGGGTTGCGGACTTATAATACCATTATCTAAAAACGATAAATCATCAATAAACTTATTGTTTAAGTATTGGTTTTTATAGTTATAGCCTTCATAAATATTGTAAAAAAAAACCAATTGAAAGCTACCAACAGCTTTATAATAAACTAGGTATGAACCATTGTTATTCACTATAAAACTTAGCCCGTCTTTAAACTTATTGTTAAACTTTTGGGCATTAATTAAGTTACTGGTCCAGGTTATTAAAGTATCTTTTCTGAATATCTGAATGAGACAATTTTCCCGCTGGGCTATATCGTTAATGGTTAGCCAGTTTTTATCGAAACTGCTGCTGTCTTTTATTAAATGGCTATAGGCGTTTACTAAATCAAGTTCTTTGTATTTAATAAACTCTTGTAGCTGCTGATAAGTATTTTCTAATTGCTGAGGTGTGTTTTTTAAATAGCGTTGTTCAGCTACAAACGCTAACTGCATCAACACAATGGATATTAAAAACCGAAGGAAATATTTTTTTAGTTTTGAATTAATATGCATTGTAAGGCAAAGTACAATTATTTAATTTATTCCGAAACAAATTTCAGGCCCACAATAGAAAATATTAATGTGCTGATAAAAAATAAACGCCAGAAATGGGCCGGTTCATTAAAAACCAAAATACCTATTAAGGCTGTACCTACAGCACCTATACCTGTCCATACAGCATAAGCAGTACCCAAAGGGAGTGTTTGTGTGGCTTTGTATAGCAATAACATACTTATACATAAAGAAAGTAGAAAACCACCTAACCACATACTGGATTCAAGCCCATTGGTAATTCTTGCTTTGGCTAGACACGAAGCAAAAGCCACTTCAAATAATCCTGCAATAATTAATAGTAACCAATTCATCAATTATTCAAATTTTTGAGGTACTAAATAGTTGTTTACATAGTCGTGTACCGCTTCTTCAATATTGGTAAAAGGCTTATCGTAACCTATCTGTATCAGCTTATCCATATTGGCTTCAGTAAAATATTGGTATTTATCTCTAATGTCTTCAGGAATATCTATGTACTCAATATTAACAGGCTTATCCAATGCGTTGAAAATAGCCTTGGTTAAGTCATTCCATGTACGCGCTTTACCGGTACCTAAATTATATATACCACTGTTTTTTCTGTGGTGCATTAAATACAAGCATACATCGCAAAGGTCTTTTACATAAATAAAATCGCGCATTTGTTCACCATCTTTAAAGTCCGGCCTATGCGATTTAAAAAGCTTTACTTTCCCTGATTGTTGTATTTGATGGTAAGCATGGAAAATAACAGAAGCCATTCTTCCTTTATGGTATTCGTTAGGTCCGTAAACGTTAAAAAACTTTAGCCCTGCCCAAAAATAAGGCTGTTTGGTTTGTTTAACAGCCCAATTGTCAAAATCATTTTTTGATTGTCCGTATAAGTTTAAAGGAGTTAATGACGACAACTTATTTACATCATCATCGTAACCATTTTCGCCTTCGCCATAAGTAGCGGCACTTGATGCATAAACCAACGGTAAGCCTTCTGCTATACAAATATTCCAAAGCGTTTGGGTAAAATCTAAATTTAACTCTTTAAAAATAGCCGCATTTGTTTCAGTTGTATCCGTACGTGCGCCAATATGAAAAATGAATTGCACCTGATTGGCATTTTCCTGTAGCCAAGGGAAGAACTGTTTTCTGTTTATTTTAGCAGTGTATTTTTTACCGATCAGGTTTTTACTTCTTTCCGGCCAAGTGTCAAAATCATCCACCAAAATTAAGTCATTATAATTATGCTGATTTAGTTTTGCAACAAGGCATGAACCTATAAAGCCTTCGGCTCCAGTAATAATAATCATTATATAATATTTAAATTAACTTGTTTACAGATTAACAACACCTTTAAACTACTTAAACTTTTGATGACTAATAGGATAAAATAGGGTAGTGTTAATTCTTCTTATTAAATTTCAAGCAAATATCCTTATTGCATTGGTAAATTCAAATCAAATGTTTTTATTGTGCTTGAGATTTTTTATAAAACCATGAAAAACCAAACAATAAGTTGGCGTTATGTAAGCATTATCATAGGTATTTTACTGCTTTTTGCTGCTTATAAATTTGTAGCCGATTTGTTTTTAAACAATGTGGGTGATAATGTTAATCAGCCGACTTATATATACATACAATCCAATGAAAGCTTTGATCGCTTGATTTATAATTTAGATAAAGACCATATTCTTAAAAATGTAGAATCGTTTGAACGTGTAGCTAAACTATTAAAACTAGACGACTCTGTAAAATCGGGTAGATACAAGATAGGCAACAATATGAGTAATTTAGCTTTGGTCAGATTGCTTAAATCAGGCAAGCAAGAGCCTGTTAATTTGGTTTTAAAATATGCACGAAGAACAGGGAATTTAGCCAGCGCCATCAGTAAACAAATAGAACCGGATAGTACGGAACTAATGAATGCTTTTAACGACACTAGTTTTTTTTACAAAATAGGCTTTGATAGCAACAATATAATATCCCTGTTTGTCCCCAATACCTATAACGTATATTGGAATATTACACCCAAAAAGTTTATGGAGCGTATGAAAAGGGAGTACGATGTTTTTTGGAATAGTAACAGAACTACCAAAGCCATTTTATTAAAGTTATCTCCGCTGCAAGTTTCAACACTGGCTTCTATTGTAATGAGTGAAACCAATAAAGTTGACGAAATGCCTATTGTAGCCAGGGCTTATTTAAATAGGATGCAAAAAGGAATGCCATTGCAGGCTGACCCAACGGTTATTTTTGCCCTACATGATGATAGTATCAGGCGTGTATTACACCAACATACATTATTCGATTCACCATATAATACCTATTTATACAAAGGCTTGCCTCCA
Organism: Bacteroidota bacterium; assembly: GCA_040388375.1. Lineage (NCBI taxonomy): Bacteria > Pseudomonadati > Bacteroidota > Bacteroidota bacterium. The sequence continues at coordinate 226,661 of JAZKBU010000007.1, forward strand.
GGGCCAATATGCATGGCATCGCCTGCTGCTATTGATGCGGTACTCAATGCGCCATTGCATAATTATATTTATTTTTGTGCCAAGGAAGACTTTAGTGGCTACCACAATTTTGCTGGAACGTTAGAGCAGCATAATGTAAATGCCCGCAAATATCAACGTGAATTAAGTAGGAGAGGTATCAACTAAAAACTAGCTGAGTAAATCTAAAATCTCATCTACATTAATGGTTTTTATGAAACTTTCTTCGGTGGTAATAATATTATCAGCCAGCAATTTCTTTTTGTTTTGCAAAGCCATTATTTTTTCTTCAACCGTGTCTTTGGTAATAAACTTATAAATAAAAACCGATTTGGTTTGGCCAATTCTATGTGTTCTGTCTATGGCTTGCCTTTCAATAGCAGGGTTCCACCATGGGTCAATTAAAAACACATAATCAGCGCTGGTTAAATTTAGACCCAAGCCACCTGCCTTTAATGATATTAAGAAGAAAGGCATATCGTTTTTTTCTTGAAAATGAGTGACTGCTTTCTGCCTGTCTTGGTTAGTCATACTGCCATCTAGGTAGCCGTATGGTAAATTATTTTGAGTTAAGTATTTACCGTAAATATCAAGCTGTTTTACAAACTGTGAAAACATCAATACTTTGTGTCCTTCGGCTTTAGCAGTATTGGCACGTGCTGTTATTTCATCAAATTTACCGCTTCCAAAAGCATAATCTTTGTTAGCCAAAATAGGATGGTTAGCTATTTGACGAAGCTTGGTTAGGCCTTTCAATAAAGTAAACTGTGATTTGTTAATTCCTAATTCGGTAACAGATTTTAATATTTCGTTTCGGTAATAAGATTTAGTGGTTTCATATTCCTCTGCTTGCTCATCCGTCATTTGGCAATAAATAATTTGCTCCGTTTTCTCTGGCAAATCTTTAGCTACTTGGTCTTTGGTTCTGCGTAATACAAAAGGCTTAATAATGGCCTTTAATTGCTGCATTTTAAATTCATCTTTTCCCTTTTCAATAGGTGTTACAAATCGCTCTGTGAATGAATTTAAACTGCCTAACAATCCCGGGTTTACAAACGACAATTGGCTCCATAATTCCTGTACGCCATTTTCAATAGGTGTACCAGTAAGCACTAACTTATAAGCTGATTTTAATTGTTTTACAGCCCTTGCTGATTGCGATGAAGCATTTTTAATGGCCTGACTTTCATCCAGTATTATATAATTGAATTTAAATTCTTTGAGCAATTCAATATCAACACGTGAAGTGCCGTAAGTGGTAATTATTAAATCGTAATTGCTAAAGTATTTGGTATTTTTTATGCGTTGTGCTCCAGTATAAACCAATACCTTTAAGTTGGGTGTGAACTTACGTGCTTCGTTATACCAATTATATACCAATGAGTTGGGTACAATAATTAAATTGGTGCGTATAAAGGTTTGTTCGTTATTAGGGGTTTGCTCAAAAGCATTGAGCGTTTCTTTATTGGCTAAAGCAGGAGCCGCATAAGTAATATTAGCTAATTCTGCTCCGCCAAACATACTTACCTGTCCTCTGTTATCAGTATCAACAGCTACTTGTGTTTGTACCAATGTTTGGGTGCTGGCCGGCTGATTTTGCAAAGAGAAGATTTGATACAACTCACGCTCTTTTTGAATCAAAGCCAGAGTTTGTATGGTTTTACCCAATCCCATATCGTCAGCCAAACAACCACCAAACTGATTTTCTTTTAAAAAGTAAAACCAATCAAAGCCGGCTTGCTGATAGGGGCGTAGCGTTCCTTTAAAACTCAACGGAACATATGCTTCTTTTATTTCACCGTAATTTTTAAGTTTTTCCAGCTTATCACTAAATCGTAAATACTTACCGCCATTATTTACTATTTCATCTAGTAATCCAACGTGCTGTTTTTCTATTTTTATTTCATCATCATGGGTACTGAATTCAATAATGCCAGATAGATTACCAAACCATTCATTAGGAATAATAGCAATCATACCGTTGGGTAAAGTAAATTCTCTTTTTCCTTTTATTAAGTAATCCTTTAAAGCTAAAAAAGGAAAACTGAACTCCCCAAATTTTACGATGGCTTGTACATCAAACCAATCTTTTTGTTCTTTTATTTCAAGCTTCATTTCGCGCGAACCAATAAAGTATTTCGCGCCTTCCTTGTCTTGTTTTATTTCAATATTAGCCTTTTTTAAATGAGCATGGTGTTCATTTAGCCATTCCAAAAATTGGTATTTATTAGTGCCCTCATCGGTTAGCAATAAACCTGTTGTTGGGTGTTTTGCCTTTTGATTTTTTAAAGTAAAATAAGCCCCATTGTATTGCTTAAGGCCCATTTTTACAACTGCTTCAAATGTTTGTTGCTCAAAATCAAGATTACGCTTGGTGCGGGTGAATATATAATTATCGTCTTGCCTGTTAACGACTACCGATATTTTATTATCACTTCCAAAATCAAAAGGAGCACCATCGTAATTAAAGGTAAGTTTAAGTGCAATATTATCATCAATGAGTTGATGTATATTTAAAATAGCTTTTCCTTCTGGTTGATTGGTATTGATTTCAAAGCCTTCGGCAAATACATTGTATTTTTCTATTAACTGGTGTACAAATTTGGTAAAGTATGCTTCTTCCGCATTTTTATTTATTTGTATGAAACGCTTGTTTAAAAATGGTTGTAGTTTTTTACCGTCAATGCCTTTTTCAAAATCAAACAAGTTATTACCTAACAACATCCATGCAGGATTAAAAGTAATAATTTGTGCGCCCTTGTACATAAATTCTATACGCTGGCCACCATATTTAATAGTAGGGAAGTAGCGCGTTCCTTCTTCGGTTCGTTTAAAATGAAACAATACACTGGCTTTTTCGCTTGATACATTTATTTCAACCGAAGTTGGGTTGTTGTCATTCCCCGTTTTATAAATTTTTGTGCCTTTTAATAAATTGAACGCTTTGTTCATGCGCTCTTCAATAAATGGCTTTATGTTTTCATCAAAAAAATCCTCTTTGCAATAGCGGGTAAAAAATTCGGCTGTCCTTATTTTCTTTTTGGTGTCGGTATAAAATTTTTTAAAAATAAAATCATCGTCCAGCTCATCCAGTATAGCCATTATTTTGTAGTCGGCTTCGGTAATACAACGCGAAAAATAATCAGCTGTTTTAGTAAAAATACGCTGGTGTGTAAGCGAGTACTTACCCAAACTGTTTACCTGAACAATATGAGGCTCTAATACAAAACCTAAATACTGATGATTGACAAGTGTATAAACTAAAGCGAATGGTTGTGTATTAACTACAATCAAATTATTATCCCGTTAAAGGCGGTAAAGCTAAGGTTTTTTCACGTAATGGAATATTAAATTAATGAAATATTTTATTTGTCATTTCTGCTGATTTTAATACCATGCGGGCTATTAAAACAATAGTTTTGTAGCCTTTTTATATGAAACAATTAAATCATTCTTGTTCTCAATCAGCTAACCAGGTATTTCCTTTTATAGCTGATATCCAAAAATTTGTATCTATTCATCCGGTTTTGTTTAAAGCTGATGAGATAAAGCCTAATTATTTCCTGTTACACGAAAGGTTAAATAAACATTTACCTTTTAGCTTTAGTTATTATGTAACCATGGTGGAGATAATTCCCAATCAAAAAGTAGTGATGCATTCCAATATATTTAAGCTGGTTGACTTAACACTTACATTTGACTTTACTTATAACGAACAGGCACAGGTAACGGAAGTTACGGAGTATATAAATATAAAAGCACCTGCTATTATAAAATACCAATTCACTAAAATGATTAGCAAAATACACGTAGAACTGTTTTCAATAATTAATAAAACACTGGTTAGCTAGTTTATTCTTTCCATAAAAAAGGAAACAATACGTATGCCAAAGCACCAACCAGCATATTCATTAGCAGCAATAAAAACAAATCAGTATACATTAAGCTTACATCTATTCCATCCATTGCTTTTTTACTTGTTTTAATAAGTAGCAACAAAAATGGAATTATAATGGGGAAACTTAAAATAGGCATGAGTAAATTACCATTGCCACTTTTTTGTGCAATGGCAGAAACCATCGTAAAAGTAAAGGCAAATCCAACCGAAGCCAAAAACAATATCAGTATATAAAAATCCAATCGCTGGATAGGGTTATCTAAAATAACACTATAAAACAACAGAGCTATAAATGACAATACTATATTTAAAATAGCATTGTAAATAGTCTTGGCTAAAATCAGTTTTTCAGGCGTAATCAATACATGATAAAACAACATTTTGCCCCTTGGTTCTGCTATAAAACTTTTAGCAATGGCATTGATAGAATTAAATAAAATCAAAACCCAGAATACCGCGTTCCATGTAGGTAAATTAAGTGCTTTAACCGAAAGCGACACGGTAAATATGGAAGAGAAAACGTACAATAAAATACCATTAAGCGCATACCTTTGTCGCCATTCAACCAGCAATAAATTTTGTATCAACTTAATGGTTTCTTTCATTATTCTAGACCCAATAATTGTTTAAATTTATAATGAATAGCAGTGTTTTCATAAATGCCACTGAACAATTCAGAACCCGGGCCAAAAGCGAAAACAGGTACCATAATACCAGAATGACCTCCGGTTGAATAACTCACTTTAAAAGTACTTTTATCACTTTTGTTTTCATTCAAAGCCAAGCCACCGGTTTCGTGGTCGGCTGTAACTACTACTAAAATATCGCCTTCTTTTTGTGCATAATCCAATACTGCATTAATGGTTTGATTCAAGTCTATCAATTCGGTTTTCATATATTCAAAATTATTATCATGACCACCCCAATCAACCTGACTGCCTTCAATCATTAACATATAACCGTTTTTGTTATGATTTAATTGCTGAATAGTAGCCAATGAAGCCCTACGTAAATAATCATCGCGGCCATCTAATTTTCGTTTCAGACCATTAAAAGCCAAAGTGTAAACCAGCTTATCTGATAGGATAGGAGTGAAATTATTGGATGTATCTGTTTTAACCATAAAACCATTGCGCTGTAAAAGGGTGTTTAAATCTCTGCCATCGGCTCTGGTATTTGCATTTAAAAACTTAGTGCCGCCACCTATAGCTATATCGCAATTACCTTGCAATAGAAACTCCGCAATATCATCTTCACTTTTACGTGATGATACATGCGAATAAAAACAAGCAGGCGTTGCATGTGTAATAGATGAAGTAACCACCACACCCGTTGCCATGTTTTTTTTCTTCATCATTTCAAACAAACTTGGATAAGGCAAAGAATCAGCCCCGACACTGATAGCATAATTAAATGTTTTTTTACCAATGGCAAATACTGTGGCTCCGGCACCGCTGTCAGTTACATAATTATCAGCCGATGATGTTTTGCTTAAACCAATAACCGGGAAACGCTCAAAAGCATTTTGCTCATTGATATGACTTAAGGCACCACTGATTTGAGCCAAACCCATACCATCACCTATAATAAAAATTACCTTTTTTATTTTTTTAGGTTTGTTTTTAAATGAATAAGCGGCACCTAATAACAGAGTTCCCAGTAAAAAAACTCCAATGCCTAGTACATATTTTTTCAAATGTTTAAAAAATTTAATGGGTCAAATATAATGGGCTTGTTCAAATCATTATTCTTGTAGCAGAAAATAATTTATAAATATGGCAATTAGAGTATTTGTTACCGGTGGTACTTTCGATAAAGAGTATAATGAATTGAATGGGCAGTTGTTCTTTAAAGACTCGCATATCAATGAAATACTGAAGTTGGGGAGAAGCAGGCTGGATTTAAGTGTGCGTACTTTAATGCTTATTGATAGTTTGGACATGACGGATGTTGACCGTAACATTATTTTAGAAAGCTGCCAGCGTTGCGAAGAAGACAAGATAGTAATTACCCATGGAACGGATACCATGACTGAAACGGCTAAATTTTTAGCCAATCATATACCCAATAAAACAGTGGTTTTAACAGGCGCTATGATTCCATATAAGTTTGGTTCAAGCGATGGATTGTTTAATTTAGGTAGTGCATTAGCTTTTGTACAAAGCTTACCCAATGGCATTTATATAGCCATGAATGGCCGCTATTACGACTGGAATAATTGCAAAAAGAATAAACAAACCGGCTTTTTTGAAGAGTTGAATTAGTTTACCTGCAGGCAATAACAGTTAAAAATTTCCACAAATTTCAATAAACCGCTCAGGAGTTTTATTTTGCGCCAAAAGAAAGACAAGCGTATTGAATGAAAGTATTTAAATTTGGTGGAGCATCGGTTAAAGATGCGGATGCAGTAAAAAATGTAGCAAAGGTATTAAGCAACTTTCCCGACAAAGATATTTTGGTGGTTATTTCGGCCATGGGGAAAACGACTAATTTATTAGAAAAACTACACGAAGCTTATGTAAATAAGCAAAGCAACAAGCAAACCTTATTTGAAGAACTTAAGCAATTCCATTACAATATCATCAATCAATTAATCACACAAACGCAAAGCCATGCTTTTGATGATATTGAAAATATATTTATTGAATTAGAATGTTTATTAGAAGCCGAACCCGATAAATCGTTCGATTATCATTACGACCAAATAGTAAGTTATGGTGAAATATTTTCGACCAAAATAGTAAGTACTTACCTGAATGAAGCTGGTATAAAAAACCGCTGGATGGATGCGCAGAATTTTATCAGTACCGATAATACTTACCGCGAAGGAAAAGTAAACTGGCAATTAACCACTGAAAAAATAGCCAAAACCTTATTGCCTATTGTGCAAAAAAAGATGGTTATTACACAAGGGTTTATTGGTCGCAGTAGCAGCAATGCTACGTTAACATTAGGGAGAGAAGGTTCTGATTATAGTGCGGCTATTTTTGCTTACGGTTTAAATGCAAGTAGTGTAACTATTTGGAAAGACGTAGCCGGTGTAATGAATGCTGACCCGAAACGTTACCCGGAAGCTATTAAAATAAAAAGTTTAAGCTACCACAAAGCTATTGAAATGGCTTTTTATGGCGCAACAGTTATACACCCAAAAACCATACAGCCTCTTTTAAGTAAAGGTATTCCTTTGTATGTAAAATCGTTTATTAATCCAAATGATGAAGGAACAACGGTTGGTGTAGAAAAAGAATTGGAAGACCAGATATCTACTTATATATTTAAACAAAATCAAATGCTCATTTCCATATCCAGTAAAGATTTTAGTTTTATAGTAGAGGAGAACCTGAGCAATATATTTGCTTTGTTTGCAGCCAATGGGGTTAAAATAAATGTAATGCAAAATTCGGCTATCAGCTTTACGGTATGTGTTGACTATAACGAACATAAATGTGCTCAATTAATCAATGAGTTAGAAATGCATTATAAAGTAAAAACCAATGCCGATTTAGAATTATTAACCATTAGCAACTACGAAACTGCTCAGCCACATTTGTTTACACAAAACAAAAAAATACTGATGGAGCAAAGAAACAGAAGTTCGCTGCAATTGGTATTAGCCTAAATATAACAACATGCAACCTAATACAAAAGGCTAATGACTTTTGCATATATACATTTTACAATTACTTTTGGCAGGCAATTTGAATAACGACAAACAATCTATAATTTATATAATCATGAAAAAATCACTTTTAGTTTTATTGTGCTTAATAGCGTTAAACGGCTGGGCACAAAAAAGTCAAATAGAGTCCGCGGCACTTTATTTTAACAATTTGGAAATGGAAGATGCAAAAAAATCAATTGATGCAGCTGCAGAACATCCTGACACCAAAGACAACGTAAAAATGCTTTATTACAGAGCTTTAATTTACGATACAATAGCTACAACCGACAGATTTAAAAGCATAGATATAGATGCTGCCGAAAAATGGGCTTTAGCCGCTAAACGTGGTTTAGAATTAGATAAAAAAGAAATGTACAAAGATGTATTGGAATACATTATTGTAAATGCGGCTTTTGCTTGTTATGGTGAAGCTTACAAAGCCAGTGAAAGAGGTGATTACAAGAAAACACAATCGTACTATCAGTTAGTAATTGATTTATTGCCTTTTGATAAAAATGGTGATATGAAAAAGAATAACTTGACCGAAAAGTCAATTGTGTACAATCAGTTTTACTTTGCCAGTAAAGAAAAAAACAAAGAAGACCAAAAGAGATACCTGAATAGACTGATAGAATTAAACTACCAAGACCCGATTATTTTTGCATACCTAACCAATATATACTTAGAAGAAGGTGATACTATAAAAGCTTTAAAATACTTAGACCAAGGCCGCACGCTTTACCCGGAAAAGAAAGATTTAATAGCCCAGGAGATAAATATATACATAGCTCAGGGTAAAATGGACGTGTTATTACAAAAAGTGGAATTGGCCAATGAGCAAAAACCTGAAGATCCGGATTTGATTTATACCCGTGGTAACTTATACGACAATGCTGCCAATGGTTTTACCAAACAAATAAAAACGTACCGTGACGAGGCTACATCGTTAAACAAAAAAGCAAAAACAGAAAAAAATCCGGCTGTTAAAAAACAATTGGAGGCTGATGCCAAAGCGGCTACGAGTAAAGCTAATGAGCTAAATAGTAAATATGTAACTTTTAGCACTAAAGCAGAAGCCGATTATATAAAAGCCATTGATTTAAACCCTGATATGATAGATGCTTATTACAATTTAGGTGCTTTAACCAATAACAAAACTGCAGAAATAGCGGGTAAAATAAATGCGATAGATGCCAAAACCCAAGCTGAATACGATAAAAAGTTAGCCAGCTATAAAAAAGTACAAGACAGTATTTTTAACGTAGCTGCTGGATATTTTAAAAAGGTAGAAGAAATTGCTTTAACTAAGCCGGAGAAAACTGCTGACGAAAAAATAATTAAATATGGCTACTTAAAAGATGCGTATTTAAGTTTGCAATTAATTTACGCAGGAATGAGAGATGAAAAAACTTCGACTGATTACAAAAGAAAAAGAGAAGAAGCTAAAGCCATAATGGACAAAGCAAAATAGGAGGTTGTTAAACCTTAAGCAGAATAAGCCGATTTTATCAAATAAAGAGAGAATCGGCTTATTAAGGCAAACATTACTTAACATAATGTTAATTATAGGAAAATGAAATATGCTTTTAATTGGTTTATAGATCGTTATTTCTGCATTTTTACCCTATAATGTCTCATTATGTCTCTGCTACACTAAGATGCTAGGCCATGTATGGCCTAGCATCTTAAAAACTCAAACAATTAAAAAATGCTTACGAAATGTTTGCAAAATTAAAGCCGTCAGTCTTTGAACTAACGGCTTTAATAATTCATTATCTTAAGTTTATTTATCCGATGATGTATTTGCCTTTATACTTTTCGAACTTGTTATTCACTGCTCTTATTGCATCTTCTTTCGTCATAGTTAAAAGTTCCTCCATATCACTATTGTATGGAAATTTCTCTTTTCTGTCAGCTTTGCTCCTGTATCCTGCATCATATGCTTCTTCTGCAGACAATGCTTTGTTCTTATTAATCTCTTTAGGGATAACAAATAGGTTGTTGTATTGCAGTTCAACGATGTCGTAGTTATGTTTTTCGCATAACTCGGCACATTTGGAAATGCTTTGCCCGTAAAAATGATCTCCTTTCCAGTAATGATCATCATCATAAGTTACGGTGAATGAAATTGGTGGTGGGATTTTCTCGTTAATCTCAATACATATCAATCGCGGCCTGTATGATGATAAGATTTGATCCAGCACAAAATGATCATAACTATCTATATCAAGGCTAAGAAAAGCAAAATCCTTCGGACATTCACAACTTTCAAGTATAGCAACCACATTATTGGGAACTACTCTTACCTTTAAAAGGTTTACATTTTCAAAAGTTTTGTAGTATTCAGCCAGCATACTGAATTTAATGGGGTCAAGCTCAACCGCAATCCCACCCCAGCCACTTTTATATAAAAAATATGTATTGGATATTGACACTCCATCCGATGCGGCAATATCAACACATAATTTATTGGAAAGTGGTAACATATCCAGGTATTTTTTGATGGTTATTTCCTCATCACCAAAAGAGTAATGTTTTTTTTCAAGGGCCGGTTTCACTAATTTTAACAAAACAGGAGGTAAAATTTCTTTAAGTATTTTTCTGCCTAACGCCATAAATAAGTTGTTTAATGCGCTCAATTATACAACTTATTTCTATGTTTTATAAAATCTGCTGCTGTTATTTCTCAATTTTTACAGCTATTAAAGTAAGCTAACATAGAAAAATACATCTATAGTTATGTAATCCTAAAGGCACTCTGAAAAGAGATACTTCATTAAAAAATGTGCTTATTGATTTTAATATTAAATCAAACTTATCTTTACCCCGAAAACCAAACAGTAAAATTCCAAATTCCATGAATATCTCAGTCTTACTTTTTTTCTACGGACTATTCCTTATTTTATGTGGTATTACATCAGTTATCTTTATCGGGCTTAAAGCTAAAACGGCTTTGGCTTCTGGTGGGCTTTCAGGATTAATAGCCATGGGAATTGGTCATTTGATTTATACGCAAACTTACGGTGCTGCTATTGCCGGTATTGTTTTAACACTATTATTATTTTGTGTATTTGCCTGGCGCAGTACCAAAACGCTATTTAAAGTATTGGAATTAACTGTGACTCAAAATGCTGATTTAAAAGGAAAAGCAATAGCATTTCTAATTATTAGCTTAATGGCTCTGGTTTCATTAATAACATGCTTGTTGCAGGTAGTTGTTTACTTTGGCTAATCATTAACTAATATTTTTTTCAATCATTTCTTCCTGAGCCAGTTTCTGAATGTCTTTTTATTTTTGTTCACCATATCAGGGAGTTTTTCATTGTGCAATACAGTTTTTTGCATGCCAGTAAAAATGGTCTGCCAAAGCTGATTGAAAAAAGGCTTATCCGGGTCACGGTCTAATTTCATTTGTACATGGCGAACTCTTTCGCTCTGCATCGCATTGGCTGGGTAAATCATATTATCAGCTATTGTAGAAATGAGCGGAATACGTTTATCGTTATGAGGTGTCAGGTCAAGCTTCAGTGAATCATACAACATAGTAAGATAACCACGCATACTGTTTTCATTACCTGTTATGTGGACTTCCATGTTACGCATGTTGAAAGAGTTGAGTTTAACACCCCCAAGTGCTACCAATAAAGGATTTACTTGCTTATGACTTACATTTCTAATGGTACTATGGTTGGTAAAAGATCCATCGCGTGTTGTAAGCAAGAAGTCGAAGTTCATATGAACAGGACTCTTGCCAAGCATGCCCTGTAACTTGGCTACGCAATGCGGATTATTATTTATATACAGACTCATATTGGTCACTTCATTGATAGTACCATAAATAGCAGTGAACCTAACCCCGCCTTCGTGTTTGGTAAAACTGCTAAGTTCCCTGTATTCTACATCCATGTTTTTAACCTCAATCTGCTTAAATGAAAGTGGAAATGGAAGTTTCATCAACATTTGTGCGGGATAGGTGCCCATTTTATCTTTAGGAGGTAAAGACTCTTGTCGGCTAAAGAACAGATGAATATCGGCACTGTCCAATAGCAGCTTTTCTGCAATCAGTTGATTACTATCGGCAAGGTTCTGCCAATCCAATTGCTCCATTCGGGCAATACGTAAATGCACATTGTAAATTGTTTGCCGATGACCCAAGCGCTTATAAAAAGCCTTGCGTCCATAAGCAGGCTTGATATTCAAATCGCTGAAAGTACATGTATGCTCTTCCTTGTTGAGTTCGATACGACCTAATGAATAACGGTAATAACTTCCTGTTTTATAGTAAGTAAGGTCATTAGCTTCTATGTAACTGCTTTGGATATAATCTGCAATATGGTGACGCCTTTGCCCTTCCGTACTCAGCAACCAGTCGTATACTTTTATATTTCCTTTGCAGGCAAGGCCCATGGCAGCTCTCCCCTTTTGTATATGAACTAGGTAAAGCTGTTCAATATCAATGAACCCGACAGAAAATTCACGTAGGGCTTTAGTTTCTTTTTTTAGAGAGTCAGTGCTTTTTGTTTCCCCATCTGTAACTATCCTGATATAAGATTTTAGTATAGCCAGCCTGTTACAATGTACCTTATTACCGGTAAGCAAAGCCCATATCGAAATACCATCCAGTTCCAATTGTGCTGCCTCAAAGAACAGGGAGGTTTTATGTTCTTGCGTATCGTTTCCGGTTTGATGAGACTTTAAGCTAATATTCTTCAATGTTATCGATTTGCTCCATAGGTGAATAGAAATATCATTTAGTGTTAATTCATATTTATACTTAGAGGCTTTGGCTACCCATGCGGGTAAATTGCTTTTTACATATGGATCCAACCATAAGTTTACTGCAGCTATAAAGATTATCAGCAATACAGAACAGACTAACAGCGAGAGCTTCACAGATCGGGAAGTTTTTATCATGCAACTGATTGCACAATATTAGAGCCAATAAATACTTATCTAGTGCACGCTCTTATTCATATGTATGTTTTACGAAACAGAGTTGTCATATCGTTATAACAGTGTGTAAAGAATTCTACATATTAAATAGTAGTTGGAAAAAATATTTGCGAAGTTAAATGACTACACATATATTTGTAGCCGAATAACTACACAATGAATTTAAGACGAGATGTATTCCAGGCCATAGCAGACCCGACACGCAGGGCAATATTGCTGCTTGTGGCTTCGCAATCAATGACTGCCGGAGCCATAGCTGCAAACTTTGATACAGCCAGACCAACGGTTTCAAAGCATTTACAAATATTGACCGAATGCGAATTGCTTACTCAAGAGCAAAGTGGTAGGGAAATATCCTATCACCTCAATGCTAAAAAAATGAAAGAAGTAGCCGACTTTATAGAACCATTCCGTCAAATGTGGGATGATAGATTTAACAAACTGGAAGCCGTAATGAAAAAATACAAAGGGGAATAATATGGAACGAAAAACGAAAATAGATGCCGAAGATGGCAAGCAGGACTTAGTTATCACAAGGGAATTTGATTTACCATTGGAGTTGCTATTTAAAGCTTATATAGAGCCGGAAATCATATCACAATGGATGGGAACTAAAGTGATAAAACTAGAAAACAAAAAACATGGAAGCTGGCAGTTTGAAACGTCAGACCCTAAAGGAAATGTAGTGTTTCGCTCAAATGGGACAATTCATGAATTTATACCAAACGCAAAAATTACCCGCACGTTTGAAATGGAAAATACGCCCTTTCCTGTTCAATTAGAATACTTAACTTTTGAACCTCTTACTGACGACACTAGCAAGCTAACTATGCATATCATATACAAATCAGTTGCATTCAGAGATCAGATGTTAAAGCTGCCTTTTGCCCAGGGAATTAATATGGCGCATAACCGACTACAAGACACATTCAATAACTTAAAATAATTAATAGTATGACAACGAAAACAAATAAAATTATTTATTGGATTTCAACTCCATGGCTTGCATTAGGAATGTTATCGACAGGCATAGTACAGTTGATTCGCATGAAAGAAGAAGTTGATATGATGGCGCATCTGGGTTATCCGCTTTACTTTTTAACCATATTGGGTATATGGAAACTACTAGGTACAGTAGCAGTGCTTGTTCCTAAATTACCCTTATTAAAAGAATGGGCTTATGCAGGCTTCTTTTTTGCTATGTCAGGCGCAATATTTTCACACTTAGCTTGTGGCGATGAAGCCAAAGAACTTTTTGGCCCTGTATTATTATTTGTCTTAACAGTAGTATCTTGGTATTTCAGACCTGCTGATAGAAAAATTATCCCAATAGTTATCGGATAATAATTCTGCTTATATTTGGATATTATGAGTTTAAATAAGAAAAATTCCAGGCCAATAAGAGTAAATGGTGCTGAGTTTCGTTGGACAATCTCTCCCGCCATGCATCAAATCACTTTTGTAGCGGAATCATCTGGTGTAAAAGGGCGGAAAATTGAGGTACTTATTGATTCTGATATTAATAGCTTTTGGGTTGAATTTCCTAATGTTGAGGACTTAAATCTTAAGATTATAACACCAAAGGACGCGGAAAACATAATAGCACAAGCGCTCAAAAGTGGCTGGATTGTATCTGAGAAAGGCCCTCCGATGAGATTTGAATTTAAAAATGAAACATTAGAAATAATGAGCAAGCACTAATAAAATCTATATAACCTAAACGGTAAACAGCAATAAGTATGAGCAGCAGCAATAAAAAAGAATTATCACCGGCACAGCGTGATGAATTGATTGGTATATTAAAAACACGTTTTGAAAAAAATAAAAACCGCCTTAAAGATGTAGCATGGGCTCAAGTACAGACTAAATTAGAAGCAAGTTCAAAGCTATGGTCGCTTTACGAAATGGAAACAACCGGTGGCGAGCCTGATCTTATTAATTTTGATAACAAGGCAGACGAATATACTTTTTATGATTGCTCTATAGAAAGCCCTAAAGGCCGCAGAAGTTTATGTTACGACCGCCAAGCGCTGGATGCAAGAAAAGAACACAAGCCCGCAAATAGCGTAATAGATATGGCAGCTGACATGGGCATTGAACTTTTAACAGAGGAGCAATACAGAACATTACAGCAATTGGGAAGTTTCGATAACAAAACATCAAGCTGGATAAAAACCCCTGCCGGTATTAGAAAACTGGGTGGTGCTATCTTTGCCGATTATCGCTACGGCCAGGTTTTTGTATACCATAATGGAGCAGAATCATACTATGCAGCTAGGGGCTTCCGAGGCTCATTACAAATATAAATTGCCATTCATTAATCAATAAACAACATGAATACAAAGGTTGATTTTTATTTTACCAAAGAAAAAAAATGGCAGCAGGAAATTGAGCAATTGAGAATAATTGCACTTGACTGTGGACTAAGTGAAGAATTGAAATGGGGCTGCCCTAATTATACATTAAAAAAAAGTAATATTGTTTTAATACACGTGTTTAAAGAATATTGCGCACTGTTGTTTTTTAAAGGTGCTTTGTTAAAAGATACAAAAGGTATTCTTATACAACAAACAGAAAATGTGCAGGCAGCACGCCAGATTCGTTTTACCAATGTGCAGGAAATAGTGAAGCTAAGCAACGCCATAAAAACCTATATTCATGAAGCTATTAAAGTAGAAAAAGCCGGATTGAAAGTGGAACTAAAAAAGACTACCGAATTCAAAATGCCCGATGAATTTAAACAAGTACTGGATGAAATGTCAGAGCTGAAAAACGCATTTAAAGCCTTAACGCCTGGTAGACAAAGAGCCTATCTCCTACACTTTTCTTCTGCCAAACAATCCAAAACTAGGGAATCGAGAATTGCAACCTGTATACCTCAAATACTCAATGGGAAAGGCTTGAATGATTAGTGCTTCTATACTGAACAGTTAAATACTTAATGAATTTCTTTCCGCAATCTGATATTTTCTATCCTTGCCATTTAACCATGAATTTTCCCAAAACTAAAGGGTGGTTAATTACTAAATATGCTTTTATTTGTTGAGTTTTATAAAGGTTTCCATGCTAAAATTGTGGTGGTGTAAAAATGCGGATAATTCATTTATCAAAAGTAAAATAGTATTTCTGTTTAACTAAACTGGAAGGATTCTTGTTGGTTACGCTGCGCTAAACACCAACAAGGCAAAGTACCTATAAAATATTTTTTAAGTAAAATAAAGAAGATAAAAAGGTGGAAAACATAGAGAATAGTTGGACTATTTGCACAGAATGTATGGGGCAAGGAAAAAAAAGCCGAAAGTTCAAAAAAAATGCACTTTTAAGCTTTCAAAATAAGTTAATTCAATTTGAAGAAAACAAGAAAGAAGGGTTGGTACCTGCTCGTCCAAATCTTCATTTATATACATGTTTAAATTGTAGCGGCTCTGGATTAATAAAAGCAGAAAGTATTCCAATAGCAGATTATGAAAACTTTCCACATGTTGCCATTATTGGTGGTGGTATTGGAGGAGTGGCTTTGGCTGTGGCTTGTTTACACCGTGGAATCCCATTTACCATTTATGAACGCGATGCAAGTTTTGATGTTCGGCATCAAGGATATGGACTTACCTTACAGCAAGCCAGTAAAGCAATGAAGAGTTTAGGAATATTTAATTTAAAAGATGGGGTTAATTCAACAAAACATGTAGTTCATACTACTGAGGGAAAAGTTATTGGTGAATGGGGAATGAGAATGAATCCAGATTCAAAAACATCTCCAAAACGAACAAATATTCATATAGCTCGCCAATCATTACGTTTGGCATTACTTGAGCAACTTGGTGGACTACATGTTGTGAAATGGGGGCATGAATTGATAGATTTTAAAGAAAATAAAGATAAAAGTATTGAATTAAACTTTAAAGTAAATGGACAAATGAAGGATGCCAAAGCTGATCTTGTGGTAGGAGCTGACGGCATTCGTAGTGTTGTTCACAAGCTGATAATTGAAGAAGAAACTACCCCTTTACGTTACTTAGGTTGTATTGTAATACTAGGAATTTGCCCATTAAGCGCTCTAAAAGGTGTTGAAAGTCCATTGTTAGACTCTGCAACAGTATTTCAAACAGCCAATGGCAATGAACGAATTTATGTTATGCCTTTTACTAAAGATGCTATAATGTGGCAACTTAGCTTTCCAATGCCAGAAAATGAGGCCAAAGCATTGAGTGTTAAAGGAACTATGGCACTTAAAAAAGAAGCTTGCAACAGAACTCAGTGGCATCATCCAATTCCACAAATTGTAATGGCAACCATGGATGCTCAAATTTCAGGCTATCCAGTTTATGACCGTGCATTGCTTCAACCTGAAATGTTGGAAAAACACGAAAAAATAACACTAATTGGAGATGCAGCCCATCCTATGAGTCCATTTAAAGGACAGGGAGCAAATCAAGCGTTGTTAGATGCATTGGCGCTGGCTCGGGGAATATCAAAAGGATGCAGACCTTTATCAAATTGGCAAAAAGTTGGAATAAGGAAAAGTGTTTTAAAGGAGTTTGAATCAGAAATGTTAGAACGGAGTGCTGTAAAAGTAAAAGCTTCTGAGTTGGCCGCTGAGTTATTACATTCAGAAATTGTACTCGATGAAGGCGACAGGCCAAGAGGCAGAATCTTGAACTATTTAAGCATCTCTAAAACAGACTAATATAAATTATTCTAAAAACTAAAAGCGCAATTAAAATCCTTTATCAATCATAAAAAGGCCATTTCGCAAGACTAAGGATAGTTTGGAATTATTAGCCACATTGTTGGTGTTTAGTGCAGCGTCACCAACAAGGGCGAAATTTTAGGCAGCTTTATGGAAAACGAAGCCAAAATTGTAATGGACAAAACTCCCCTATGGATGTCTGGAAGTGATGTAAAGTCAAGAAGTTAGAGGATTTAATTCTTAGCCTAACGATTAGCTTAATAAATAAAAAACAGGCACATATCAATAGATACACGCCTGTTTTTTTTGTATTAATTACTGGATTAAGGGATTGATAACAATAAACGGATCCCATGAGAAATAGCCAATTATTGTTCCATTTGAGTTGTTTACTAAAGCAAAAGCAAGTGAATATTGAAGTGTTTGGCCGGGAGCGGTTATTAGTCCTATTGCTCTGGCAATAGCATTGGTTGCGGCTATAGGTGTTCCGGTTGGATTGTTGGTAGGCGGAAAGTAGTTTACCACTTCAGTGGTTAGATACTTTAATGGTGTTTTTATTCCTGCAGCTGCGCCTGCCGGTGCAAGACACTTGAAGTTTCCACCGTATAAATAAGGTGTTTGTCCTGTATTTGCATCAAATGTTATAACAGACCATTGAATAATATCTCCAATGTTACATATAATGCTTAATTCTGATTCCCCTTGCCCATGTCCACCTTGCGGATTATTGGTCACGTTGCTATGTTGCGTTACCATACTAAGATACACATCTGTAGTACCATAATTACCAATACTTGTTGGACTATCTGCTGTTCCTGCCAATAACGAACCATCCTGTATCTGGTTATACAAAGTTTCACCATCAACCGCAATTAGCACATTTATTGTTTTTCCCTTTTTGTTTTCACTTTTCATAATACTATCTGTTTTATACTTCCGCTTTACTTGTGTGGAGCAAGCCGTTTATTCAAGTGGGTTCTGCTCCACATTTATATTTTTACAGATAGTAAATAAAACGATTGCAGATTATTGCACACAAACGCTTTATTTACTATCCAATGATATTGTTTAATTAGCTGATTAAGCAGGATTAGTAACAATAAACGGATCCCAAGAGAAATAACCTATTATGTTTCCATTTGAGTTGTTTACTAAAACAAAAGAAAGTGTGTATTGAAGTGTTTGACCTGGAGTGGTTACAGTTCCTATTGCCCTGGCAAAAGTATTGGTTGCTTCTGCCGGTGTTCCTGTTGGGTTAGCAGTAGGTGGAAAGTAGTTTACAACTTCGGTGGTTAAATAGGTTAATGGCGTTATTCCGGCAGCCGCACCAGCAGGGTTAGTACAGTTGAAATTTCCATTATATAAATAAGGTGTTTGTCCTGTATTCATATCAAATGATACAATAGACCATTGAAGTTCATCACCAGAATTACATGTAATACTTAACTCCGATGCTCCTTCAGAAGAGCCATTGGTTACATTACTGTTTTGAGTTACCATACTAATGAACACATCTGACGAACTCCAAGCACCAAGACCTGTTGGAGAGCCTGATGTTCCGGCTGCTAATGAACCATCTTGTACACGTTGGGCTAAAGTTGCACCATCTACTGCGATTAAAATATTTATTTGTGACATTGTTTTTGTTTTTTATTTTTCCTACTCATAAGGCTTTTCAGATACGCCTCCATTTTTTCTTGTATGGAACAAGCCGTTTATTTAAGTGGGTTCTGCTCCACTTTTTATAAATATTTATAAAAACAAATTTGGGGCAAGTAGCAAAGCTTCTCTATACAGGAAAACAGGTATTTTAAACAAAAAATCAGCTTCGTATATGCTAAAACAGGCATATATCTATTGATACATGCCTGTTTTATTTGTTGTTTTAGACTAATAAATAAAGTGGTTTATCAGTTAACCATTGAATACTTACAGTCTGATAATACCTACAACGTGAGGTTTTCCATTTAATGGTTGGTAAATTTCAACAATAGCTTCCCATATTACATCTGCAGGAGGTATAGAAGCAGTACATTTGAAACGATAGTTTGTTCCGGCTACTACTTGCGTTGAAACTGTTTGTGGAGTGTAAGTTACTCCAACGAAACCAGCCATTGCTTCTGTAAATACTTTTTTGTCTGCTGGTGTAAGAGAATGATAAGGTGTCCATCCACCTAATACTGTTTGTGCGTTTGCGTTTGACATATTTTTAATGTTTTAGTTTTTTCTTACTCGTAAGGCTTTTCGGATATACGCCTCCATTTTTTCCTGTATGGAACAAGCCGTTTATTTAAGTGGGTTCTGCTCCACTTTTTATAAATATTTATACAACAAATTTGGGCTAAGTAGCAAAGCTTTTCTATACAGGAAAACAGGTATTTTTAGCTTGGCTAAATAAAAAAAAACACGCCATTGTTTGATGGCGTGTTTAAAGTAAATATAGTTATACTATACAGTGAATATTGTTGTTTCTAATCCAATAAACCCAATTGGGCAGCATACTTTACCAGCTCAGCTGTATTGTGTAAATTAAGTTTATTGAGTAAATTTTTGCGATGCGTTTCAATAGTATAATAGCTTAAAAAAAGAGTGTCGGCTACCTCCTGACTCGAAAGCCCGTTGGCTAACAAGCGTACTATTTCTGTTTCACGCTTGGATAAAGTTAACTTGGTATCATCAAAATGGTCAGGACGATCATATTTATTTTCCTGCATAACCGTTTGGTTTATTTCATCGCTAAAACAAGTACCACCGCTATAGACAGTTTTAATAGCTCCAATAAGCTCTTCTTTACTGCTGTTTTTTAGTAAATATCCATCAACACCCAGCTTATATAAGCTAATAATAAACTCACGGTTGCGGTACATGGTAATAATTATAATTTTTACCTGTGGGTATTTTTTACGTATTAAACTGGTAGCCGTAATACCATTCATACCCGGCATATTAATATCGAGTAAAATAACATCCGGTTGTTTCTGTTTAAGCAAAAGCATTAATTCATCGCCATTGGTTGCAGAACCATTTAAATGAATACCACTTTCAGGAGTAAAAAATACAGCCAAAGCATCGGTAAACATGCGGTGATCATCGGTTACAACAACATTAATCATAGTTGAATAGTAAATATAAAAGTGCTTCCATTGCCCCGTCCGCTATCAATATGCAAACTGCCTCCCAGTTTATTTAAACGCGAATACATATTTTTTATACCAATGCCTGACTGTGCGACAGCTGTATCAAAACCAACACCATCATCGCTGTAAATTAAAACCAATTGATTGTCAAATCGGGATATGTCAATTTCAATATGAGTAGCTTTTGCATGACGAATAGTATTGTTAAACAATTCCTGAAAAATGCGGTACATATTAATTTCCACATCGCTCTCAATACGAGTTTCCATGCCATGCACATGCATATCAATATGAAGCGTGCTTGTTTCTTTTAAAGCAGTAGTTAAATCATTTAAAGCAGGAATTAACCCAAATGTAGACAGTACTCCCGAAACTAAATTATGCGATACAAGGCGAATTTCCTCGCAAGCATCGTCAAGCAAATGACTTACTTTATTAAACTGCTGTTCTTTATCTACTTGCTCTTTGGGGGTAAAATGACTAAACTGTAGTTTAATGGTTGATAGCATACTGCCTAAGCGGTCGTGCAAGTCTTCTGCTATACGCTTCCGCTCCTTTTCTTGTGTTTCCAGCATGGTATGTATGGATTGCAACTCGCTTTTGCGCAACACCTCCTCCATTTGCTGCCTGTGTATTAATTGGTTTTGATTGGTAGCCTGCCTTGCATTGCGCACCCTTTGGCGTAAATAAAAAAATACCAGTAGTGCTACTCCGAATAAGCCAATAGCCAATGCTATAAAAACATTGCGTTGTTTTATGCTTGCTTTATTTTTTAGTTCTTTTACTTCGTTTTCCTGCTTTAAGTTGCTTATTTCTAATTGTCGTTTTTCCGCTTCAAACTCTTCCTGCAGTTGTTCTGTATGCTTAAGCATTTCAATACCACGTAAACTATCGCTTAAGTTTTTTTGCCATTCTTTATAAGTATAAGCCATTTTAAAATCGCTAATCTGCGCATAACACACTGCCAGATTATGATACACCTCGGGTAGCATATACCTGTTATTGAGTTGTTCAAATAACTTTTCGGCCTTTAATAATAAGTCAATAGCATCCTTGTATTTACCCTCATAAATTAATACCATGGCCAGGTTATTATGTTCCGTAGCCATTTCAAGCATATTGTTAAGCGCTGTTTGTATACGAAGCGACTCTTTAAAATATTTAGCAGCTAATCCATACTGACCAAGTTCTTTGTAAAGTAAGCCCAAATTATTGCAAGCCGTAGCAGTTGGCCTTACCAGGTTTGCTTTTTTGCATTGATGCAATGCCAAGTGAAGTACCGGTAAAGCTTGTCTTAAATAACCCCTGTCGGCCAGGTTACTTGCCAAAGCCAAAGTGGTTCGTGCTAAAAAATTACCATCGTTTGTTGCTTTAGCTAACTCATTGCTTAATGTGTAAAAATTGCCGGCTTTTTCAAACTTACCCAACTCAGAATGTAAATGCCCCAAATAAAAATAACTTCTAATAAGGGCCGATGTATCATGGAGTGTATTGGCAAGTTTCTCTGCTAAAAAATAATAGCTTAAAGCGCTATCAATATGTCTTGCACAACGATGAGCTGCACCCATACTGACGGCAGCCCACATTTGATTATTTTTCTCATGAGCTAAAGCCCGGGCTTTACCGGCAAGAAGCAAAGCGCTGTCGCACTCCCCTTTTTCTACATACCACCTGGTATTACAATACAATACCAATACTTTACAAGTTAACAATTCATTTGTTTGACAGTTGTAATTGTTTAACAGGTCTAACGCTACTTTAGCCTTATCAGCGTTTATATTTAATAATGAATCGTATTGGTAAATATGCCTGAAAAAAACTGAATTTTCTAGCTGCTGACCCTGGCTGGTAATCCCACAGACAAAAAATAAAAATAGTAGTAAGTATGTTTTCAATTAAGCTCTTTGGTGTATGTCGTTTCCATATGATTTAATACCTACTGGCGAAGAAACTGGCACGTTACCATTTACCGCTGTGCTTAGTGCAACTCCAAAATTATCTGTCCGGAACGGCCCAAATATACCCACATAAGGTACCGAAGGTTTATCACCCCCCTCATTTGAAATTACGTTTACAGTAAATTGGTCATTCGGGCTTTCCAACTTAAAGTTGTTGCTGCAAACTATATCACCTTCATGTAAGTCCATATTAATAATAATATAAACACTTCTATTCTCTTTATAAGAAGCAAAAGGAGCCGACACATAATCAATTTCATACTCTTTACCTTCATTACTGTAAGCCCCTAAAGTATATATAACTTCTCTCTCAGTCTTAACGCTTTTATCACCATGAATATTCACAGCAACCAACTGAATATTTAATACCTGTTCAATTTCATTGTTCATTGGCTCATACACACAGTTTGTATAATCAACAACGCCCGTTAAATCACTGGGATTCTCTTTAATGTAATAAATAAGGGTATCAGGCCCCTCAGTACTTCTTTTAAACTCATGTGTCACCGTATCACCTGCATTGATAGTGAAATCAATAAAAATGCCTGCTGCATCTTTTTCTGGGCTTAACCAAGTAGCAACTACCTTATTGATGTAATAAGGTTCTGTATTATCCAGTTTGTTCATAATAAAATTGTTTAAATAGTTTATACAAAAAAACAATATACAATATTCTTATCGAATACCTGTTTTCAGGTATTTCTGGACACCCCTTTATTTAGGAGAAACATCTTCGTTCTCATATAAATTCCCCAGTGCTTCAGCAGGAGTTTCTCCATTGGTTGGTGTATCAGTTTGAGTTACTTCCGGGCTTATAGCCGGGTTAATGGGTGTAGTAGGCATCATGTTCAATTGATAAAAATAGGTATAAGCAATGTATTGTTTTTTTGTTGAAAACAAATGCATGTAATCAAAGCAATGTAAAAAATGGCGGGTTTACCCTACAATTTTTATTACAACCTAACATTTCCATTTTAGTTATCGTACTACAGTTTCATACAAGCTAAAACCAATAAATATTATGAAACTTTTTACAAACCCTATCAATCAGTACCTATCAAAAAGTGTTTTGGTAGTATTATTATCCTTTGCTAGCTACCAGTTTACGCAAGCACAATGTGTAGCCAATTTCACCCACAGCGTAAACGACTCTACCAAAACAGTCACATTCACCAATACATCTACCGGAGGGGCCGGCTTGCGTTCATGGTGGGATTATGATGGCGTCATTAGTATGTCAACCAATACCAGCCCTGTATTTACTTTTCAAAATCCCGGATGGCATTATGTTTGTTTAAATATATCGAGGTTAAACGATTCTACTTGCCGCTCTAAAAAATGCGATAGTATTTTTATTAATAAAACCTCTCCTTGTGTAGCCAATTGGTTTTTTTATGGCGATACCAATGGAATGATGTGGTACAATGCTACACAATCGTTAGGTGCCAATTTGGTTTACTTCTGGAGTTATGATGACGGCTCACCTATTTCTGTTGAACCCTACGCAGTAACCGGACACCAGTTTCACCGAAAAGGAATCCACAATGTATGCTTAACAGTTGTCAATAGTTTAGATACAAGTTGCAAAAGCACTTCTTGCAAAACCATTTCAAACAGTAGTCCTTGCAGTGGGGCATTTTATTCATATACAGATACTATAACCGATACCACCCAATTCATTCCACAATATTCAGTACCAAATACTTCTTATACATGGACTTTTGACGATGGTACGGGCACTATTACCACTACAACTATACCTTTAAAACATAAATTCAATACACCCGGCCCACATGTAGTTTGCCTTACCGTAACCAATACAGCTGATTCTTGTACCGCTACTTCATGCGATACAATAATGGGCTCACCAAGTACCGGCATAAACACCATAAATAATGTCAAACGGAATTACTTCAGCACTTTCCCTAATCCGGTTGAAAATGTATTAAACATTATTATAAGCCAACCCGTTACCGAAAATGCTTATTTAAGTATTTACAACTCAATCGGGCAAAAAGTAATGGAACAAAAATTAGAACCGAGCCATAGCGAGCGAACAGTAAAACTAAATACCGAATCGCTACCTGAAGGCATCTACGTCATTGAGCTAAAAGGCTCCGATATGAAGCAGGTTGCTAAGTTTTATAAATAATTCCTCATACATATATATTTTTTATTAGTTAAAAACTAAGGGCTTGTAAATTAATTTTACGGCCCTTTTTTATGCATATTGATGCTACATTTTTCTCTTGAAATTTATGATTCATTATACTTATCTTGCGCCTTTATGGAAAAACAATTGAATTTAGAATACAATACCCAGCGTAGTAAATTAGTGTTGTCAGAATATGGGCGTAGTATTCAAAAAATGGTTGAATATGCTACCCAGATTGAAGACGTGGAGAAACGCAAAAAAGTAGCCGATGAAATTTTAACTTTAATGGGTCAGTTGAATCCGCATTTGCGCGATATTGTTGACTACAAACACAAACTATACGATCATTTATTTATTATTTCCGATTTTAAACTTGATTTAGAATCACCATATCCTAAACCAACTCCGGAGTCAATATACGTTAAACCACCGGCTATGGCCTATCCGCAAGAAAAAATTGTATATAGGTTTTATGGTAAAAATATTCAAAACATGATAGACCATGTAACTACTTTAGAAGACGGTAGTTTTAAAACGGCTTACATCAATGCTATTGGAAGTTTTATGAAAACCAATTGCCGCAACTGGAATGACGAAGTATTGGGTGACGAACAGATTATGGCCCATCTGGAACAATTAAGCGGTGGTAAAATTGTTATCAACGATGCGGAGGATATCGATTTTAAAGCGCAGCAAATGCGCAGGTTAAACAATAATAATAACAATAGCCGCAGTAACAGTAACAACAATAATAACCGCAACAATAACAACCGTAATTTCAGAAACAACAACAATAATAATAACGGTAATAACAGAAATAACAATAACCGCAATTCTAATAATAACAACCGCAACAACAATAGCGGTAGCGGAGCACCCGGCACAGACAGCGGTTACAGGAAATTTAACAGCAAGGATCGTTAATTGTATTACCCGTTTATCTTAACCCATGCATTTACAAAGGATAATTTTTAATTTTAAAAATGGCATGGAGGCCCTGCTTACCAATAAGTTTAGGGCTTTACTTACCTCGCTTGGAATTATTTTTGGTGTAGCGGCCGTTATTACCATGTTAGCCATAGGTAATGGGGCTGAAAAACAAATATTAGAGCAAATAAAACAAGTAGGCTCTAATAACATAGTTGTAAAACCTATTATTAAAACCAAAGACGAAGAAAAGCAGCTTAAGGAAAGTGGCATTGAGCAAAATAAATTCAGCCCCGGCCTAACAACCAAAGATGCTGAGAACATATCGCTTATTTTACCTGCTGCCGAAGCAGTAAGCAGCGAAATAGAACAACAAAATTTATTTATAAGAGAGGGTATAAAGCTAAGTGGGAAGCTGGTAGGTGTTAGCAATGCCTATTTCCACTTGTTAGACTTTACACTCATCAAAGGCAACCTGTTTTCCGATTTTCAGCTTAACAATGCTCAATCAGTTTGCATAATTGGGGCAAAAGTAGCCACCAAGTTTTTTAATACCGTTGACCCTATTGGGCAGGAAATAAAATGCGGCAACAACTGGTTAAAGATTGTAGGCGTTCTACGACCTAAAAATGTAGATGAAAGCAATATGCAAAAGCTCTCCATTCGCAATGCCGACCTGGAAGTATACACACCCGTAAAAACCTTCTTATTGCGATACAAAAACAGAGGTTTAGTAACTATAGCCAGTATTAAAGCCTCACAAAACCAAGAGGAAGGCGCTCCCAAACAAACAGACAACAATTACCACCAAATAGACAGGCTGGTAGTAAAAGTAGATAAAAGCGAAGCCATTGAATCGTCAGTTGATGTAATACAACGTATATTAGCAAGACGCCACAACGGAGTGAACGATTTTGAAATTATAGTACCCGAATTGCTGCTGAAACAAGAGCAAAAAACCAAAAAGTTATTCAATACTGTTTTAGGCATTATTGCCTCCATTTCACTACTAGTGGGTGGCATTGGTATTATGAATATTATGCTGGCCAGCGTGTTAGAACGTGTAAGAGAAATTGGTATACGCATGAGTATAGGTGCCAGCAAGCGCGATATCGTTATGCAGTTTATGGCAGAAAGCGTTACCATAAGTATTTCCGGGGGCCTTATAGGTATTGTACTGGGCGTTGTGCTCAGCTTATTAATAGAACAATTAACCGATATAGAAACCATTGTTTCCCCTATAAGCGTGTTTTTTAGCTTTACCATTTCCATTAGCGTGGGTTTGGTATTTGGTATTTTACCCGCCAAAAGAGCGGCAGAACAAGACCCTGCCGAATGTTTAAGATAAAATAAGTGTATGCAAAAAATAGCTAATTATATTGATGGTTCGTTGGTTGAACCTATTTCTAAAAACTATATTGATAATGTAAACCCCGCTTTAGGTAGTGTATATTCTCTTTGCCCGGACAGCGATGAGAATGATGTACAGTTAGCCTACGAAGCAGCCGAAAAAGCATTTCCTGTTTGGAGCAATATGCCGGTTAATGACCGTAGCAGGATACTTTTAAAACTAGCGTCATTAATTGAACGCGATAACGATAAACTAGCTTTGGCAGAAAGTATTGACCAAGGCAAACCGGTTTGGTTAGCTAAATTAGGCGAAATACCGCGTGCGGCACAAAACATACACTTTTTTGCAACAGGCATAGAGCATTATGCCAGCGAATCGCACGCTATGGGTACGCATGCCGTTAACTATACCTTGCGTACTCCTATTGGTGTGGTGGGCTGCATAAGCCCTTGGAACCTGCCTTTATATTTATTTACATGGAAAATAGCTCCAGCTTTAGCCGCAGGTAACTGCGTAGTAGCTAAGCCAAGTGAAATTACACCCATGACAGCTTTTCTTTTCTCCGAATTATGTATAGAAGCCGGTTTACCTAAAGGTGTTTTAAATGTAGTACACGGCTTGGGGCCAAAAGTAGGTTCAGCCATTGTAAGTCACCCTAAAATAAGTGTTGTTTCCTTTACCGGAGGCACCAAAACAGGGGCAGAAATAGCCCGCGTAGCGGCTCCTATGTTTAAAAAACTGTCGTTGGAGTTAGGTGGCAAAAACCCCAATATTATTTTTGCCGATTGTAATTTTGACAAGGCTGTAAGTGAAAGCGTACGTTCTTCTTTCACCAATCAGGGCGAAATATGCTTATGTGGTTCCCGTATTTTTATAGAAAAGAGCATTTATGAAACCTTTAAAACGGCTTTTGTAGCCCAAACACAGAAAATGAAAGTAGGTAATCCGTTAAGCGATGATACCAAAGTGGGCGCTATTGCCAGTCAGGTTCATTTTGAAAAAGTTTTAAGTTATATTGATTTAGCCAAACAGGAAGGCGGGCAAATACTAACAGGCGGACACGCAGTTCAATTAACAGGTGAAAACGCTAACGGATACTTTATAGCCCCTACAGTAATAGAAGGATTGGCTTTTGACTGTAGAACCAATCAGGAAGAAATATTCGGCCCTGTAGTTACTTTAACCCCTTTTGAAAGTGAGGAAGAAGTATTGCAGATGGCTAATAGTACACAATACGGACTGGCAGCTACTATTTGGACAGAAAACCTGAACAAAGCACATACCATGGCTGCTAAAATAAAAAGTGGCATTATTTGGATTAATTGCTGGCTTTTACGCGACTTACGTACCCCCTTTGGAGGCATGAAACAAAGTGGTGTAGGTCGCGAAGGAGGCTGGGAAGCGCTACGTTTCTTTACAGAGACTAAAAATGTTTGCATAAAACTATAGATTAAGTCTGTTCGAGCATAGTCGAGAATATTAATATTATAAAAGCTGCCTCAAAAGGGCGGCTTTTTTATTTCCAGCTATTACACAGTAGTAATTTTAGTGTTTAAGAAAGGTTTTTATGATTAAGTGCTATCACCCGAAAAATAACACCTGAAAACCTCTTTTTACAAATGTTTCGCCTGCTTTTCATTTGTAAAGTTGTTTGAAATTATCTCATTTAACACGCTTATTTTCAATAAATAACATATGTAAACCTGAACCAGCACGCAGACCAGCTACTTTACATTTCTGCATAACACTTTTTACATTTGTTAAATAACATTACATTTGTAAATAGGCGGCTTTACAAATGTTTTAAGTCACTTATAGTCAAGATGGATGCACTGAATGAGCGCGTTTGCGCAATAATGGATAAGTTTAGCAGTTCTAAATCTGCTTTTGCTAATGAATTGGGAATTGGACTACCCTCAATTACCCATATTACCAGTGGCAGGAACAAGCCTGGTATAGATATTTTGCAAAAAATACTACACACCTACCCGACCATAAATGCCGCTTGGCTACTCATAGGTAAAGGCGATATGATTACCCAGGAAAAACCCGGTATTGATATTGACAATGAATTGAATGCATTAATTTCATATACCCACGAATTAGAGCAAATAAAAGAAGAAAGCCAGCAAGTAATTACCTACCACAAGCTCTTACTGGACGAAATTAAACACCTGCATGAGTTAGACAAAAATATCATTGCCTCACATGCGCAAATAGACAAAGCCAAGCAAAAAATAGCCGAACAGGTGGCCGCTATTAAATCTAAACTAAAAAAATAGATTCAAAGACACAAGCACCTGAAAATATATAGTAAATATTTCTAATTAATTAAACAATTAGCCATTTAACAATGCGTATTAATTAAACAATTCAACAATAAAACCATCTGACAATATTTATTCGCTAAAACAATTGAATGAAGATAAATGTTATTTGTATGTTTGCCGTTCTCAATTAAATAAAAAATAAAATGACCGATACCGCATTTTTAAATGTATACGCAGAACAAACGCCCAATCCGGAAACGATGAAGTTTGTTTTTAATAAAATGGTTTTGCCTGACGAGGCTGAAGATTATCCGACAAAAGAAAAAGCCAATGCTTCGCCTCTGGCTAAAAGCCTGTTCGAATTCAGCTTTGTAAATGGTGTGTTTGTAATGAACAACTTTGTAACCATTACACGCGCTCCGGGAGGCGAATGGGACGAAATTGTACCGATTGTAAAAGAATTTTTAAAGGCCTATGTAGAAGCAGGCGAGCCTATCTCTTACAAATCAGATAAGTCAAGCATTGAGGGATCTGATAATATTATTGTAGCGCAAATTCTGGATGTATTAGATACTTATATTAAACCTGCTGTTGAAGGCGATGGCGGAATGATTTCATTTAAATCGTTTGACGAAGAAAGCGGACTGGTAACCGTAGAGTTAAAAGGCTCGTGCAGCGGCTGCCCTTCATCAACGGTAACACTAAAAAAAGGTATTGAAGGCTTGCTTACCCGCATGGTTCCGCAGGTAAAAGAAGTGGTAGCTGAAAGCCTATAATCACTGGTAAAACTAGTAGGATATAAAAGATTGAAATAAAGAGGCTGTCCTTATGGAGCAGCCTTTTTTTTGTATCGGTCAGTTTGCAATAGCACATTTGGTTCGCCCAGACTGGCCACTAATAACTAATATACCTGCTAACCGTACCTACTAAATAGCCATCCTGTAAGTTCTATGCACTTTCGTAGTTCTTGCACCCAGCTTATGGAACAAGCCGTGCATTTTAGGGTTAAAATCGCCAATCCAGGCCAATTCTGATGCATTTATTTCAGGATATTTCTGCATTGAGTCATATAGCTGAATAATCATGGCCGTTTCTATTCCTTTTTCCTGGTAAGCGGGAGCCACACCAAACACTTCTCCCCTAATCCTCCTCACAGTTCCAAATGTTTTGTAAAAGAAAAACTTAATGATGCCCAGCCAGTTCATTTTCCCGTTTACATGTTTAAAAATTTCGTTGATGTCAATTACACTTACATAAAAGCCAATAGGCTTCCCATTGGCATAAGCAAACCAAATGGCTTCTTCAATAATGATGGGTTTTAACTGCTTTAATTCAGCCATAATACGAGCTTCATCCATAGGCACAAAATCCTCACGGTGTGCCCAGGCTTGATTGTACACTTCCACAAAGTCTAAAGCATATTTTTTAAGGTTATTCATCTTAAAATGCTCAAAACTATATATGGGGTTTGCCAATACGCGATCCGACATTTTACGGAAACGGGCCATATCGAAAGTTTGATAGGTTATTTCGCTGGTGGTTTGTTCCGTTAATTGTTTGAAGCCATAAGCTAAAAACAAGTTTTCGTAATAAGGCCAGTTGAAATTTTCTTTGTACGAAGGATTTTTAAATCCTTGCACCATCAATCCCCAAAAGGCATTTTTCTCGCCAAAATTAATAGGTCCGTCAACCATATTAATGCCTTTGGATTGCAGCCATTCAATAGCCGTATCAAATAACAATTTAGAAGCAGCGGTATCATCAATACATTCAAAAAAACCTATGCCTCCCGCCCTTTCATTCTCCTTAAAATTATCGCTATTGTAGAATGCCGCAATGCGCCCGATCGCTTTATTGTCGGCAGTTTTCAGTATCCACTGAGCCGACTCGCCTGTTTTAAACGCAAGGTTATGATTTGGGTCCAATACTTTTTTTATATCATTATCCAAGGGGCAAACCCAGTCAGGATTGTTTTTATAAATGAGTCGATGTACGTTAATAAACTCAGCCAATAAAGAGGCTGAATTAACCGATATAATTTTCATTTGTTAATGGGGCTATAAAAAACAAAAGCGATAGTTCTGTTATCGCTTTTGTGGGTATTACATTCTTTTAAATAAATCCTTAATGGTGTCAATAGTCACCTTATCTTTCCAATCAGTTCCAATGGCATGGTTCCACATGTGTGGCAAGTTATAAGCTACGTGAGCCATAGCGGTTATATCTTCGTCCGACCAGTTTTTACTCAGACCTTGCGGCAAGGTAATATTATGTTTGGCCAACATGGTATTAAACTCTGCTACGCCTGCCGGGTAATAATCGGCCAGGTGTTGAAACGCCAAACAGTTGGCATAACAATGTTTTTCGCCAAATATTTTGCTTAAGCCGTAACTCAAAGCATGACAAACACCTACTTCGCTATAAGTTAAACTTAAACCTCCCATTAAAGAAGCAACCATTAACTTATCATCGTTTTCAGGGCTTTGTCCTGCGGCTTCGCTTGAATAAATATCGCGGCAAAGTTTTAAGCTTTGTTCGCCATAAGCCATGCTGTATGCATTGTTTAAAATACCATCACGGCTTTCAATACAATGTATAAAAGTATCCATTCCGGTATAAAACCATTTGTCAACCGGTACAGTCGCAGTAAGCTCAGAGTCCAGTATTACCTGATCAAATATCGTCCACTCGCATTTTAAACCCAATTTTTTCTCAGGCCCGGTTAGTACAGCCGTCATAGAGCATTCGGCTCCTGTTCCTGAAATAGTAGGCACGCCTACATGGTATACACCCGGTTTTTTTATCAGGTTTAAACCCTGGTATTGTTGCGAGGGGCCTTCGTTGCAAAGCATTAAAGCCAATGCTTTGGCTATATCCATAATAGAACCTCCGCCAATACCAATTACACCGCTTGGTAAACCTTTGCCCGCTAATATTTCATCGCGTAACTGGTCTATTTGCTCAGTGGTTGGCTCATGCGGATCAACATCTATAAAGTAAACGGTATCTTCGGGTTTGTTTTGCAGTTTAGTGGCTAAACTTTTTCCTTTAAAGTAATTATCTACAATATATACAAAGTATTTATTGTTTTCGCTGCGTTTCGGGGCTATAATTTCATCCAGTTGGCTAAAACTACCACGACCGAAAACGGTTTTTTCTATACTCTTAAAATTTTTATGACTCATTATGTATGTAAACACAGGTTGCATGAACTTGTTTGCAACCTGTGTTTTGTATTGTTAAGCTGTTTGTGATAATGCGGCTTGTATAGAAGTGCTCATTTTAGCTACTAAAGCTGTTAGCTCCTCTTGTGTCCAAGTGGCTTTAATACCGAATGATATTAAACGGCCTACTGTTTCCTGTGTTTTTGGTATATCAAGGTTTTTGTAATCTTGCGGAGCCCCTAATAACTGTACGTTTGTTTTAGCAGCTACACGGCCTTCTTTAATATGATCCCATTGGTTAATAAAATGGTACATATTGGTAAACCAGTAGTTAAAGCCGGCTACACCATTTTTGTTAAACTCTTCTACAGTTGCTTTGGCAGCAGCTGTATTGGGCATTAATATATTTAAGAAGGTAGCTGAGTCGCCATTGGCATCAGGAATGGTGGCAAAGTTTACCCCTGCAATTTTTCCTAACTCGGCCATCATGTATTTTTTGTGTTTGTTGTTGGCTTCGCGAATCATAGGCACTCTGCGTGTTTGCGCCAAACCCACTGCTGCGTGCAACTCTGAAATGCGGTAATTAAAACCTAAAACCGGATGGTTTTCCATACCTCTGTTGCTGCCAACGTGGTCATGTCCGTGGTCGGCATAATTATCGGCTAATTTATAAGCGGTTTCATCGTTGGTTACCATTACGCCACCTTCGCCTGCGGTGGCTATTTTAAAGAAATCAAAACTATAGCAACCTGTTTTACCAAACAAACCTGTTGAAGTTCCTTTGTAGCTGGCTGCCATGGCCTGGCCTGCATCTTCTACCAAAACAAGGTTATGCTCTTTCACTACGGCCATTATTTCGTCCATTTGAGCCATTTGACCACACATGTGTACCAAAACAATGGCTTTGGTTTTAGGTGTAATGGCTTTTTTAATACCTGCTGCGCTTAAGCAAAGGGTTTCATCTATTTCGGCAAAAACAGGTAATGCACCTGCAAATATAACGGCTTCAACAGTGGCTATATAGGTAAATGGAGGTACTATTACTTCATCGCCTGCGCCAACACCTGCTGCGGCTAATGCACAACTTACGGCAGTACTGCCACTGCTTACGGCATGTGCATATTTAGCACCTACCAGTTTGGCTACTTCTGCTTCAAACTCTTTTGCTTTCCATATATTGTTGCGTTGTGCATCGTGGTTATAACGAAATAAAATACCTGTTTCTAATACATCGTTTACTTCTTTGCGCTCTTCTGCGCCAAAATATTCGTTTCCTGCCATGTTTGTTAAATATTATTATGAATTAAAATTTTTATTGTACAAATATAATTTTTGGGTTGATTAAATGAAATGGGAATTGATGGATGGTTTATTTGTTAACAGGTTGACTTGTTAACAGGTTGAAAGGGCCATTCAACTATTCAACATATAAACCAATCAACCCACCCTCAAAAAAAAAACCTGACCGAATTACTTCAATCAGGGATTTTTTATAGTTATTGGTTGTTATTACAAACCAAATTTACCTCTTAATTTTTCTACTTCAGCTACGCGTTGTATTGATACTGCGTAAGCTGCTATACGCATTGGTATATTGTATTTTAATGATGCTGCGTAAACACCTTCAAAAGCTGTTTTCATTACGCGGTCTGCTCTGCGGTATACACGCTCTTCTGTCCAGTAGTAACCTAAACGGTTTTGTACCCATTCAAAGTAACTTACAGTTACTCCACCTGCGTTGGCTAAAATATCAGGCACTACCATAATACCTTTTTCGTTTAATATATGGTCAGCACTGGCACTTGTTGGGCCATTAGCACCTTCTACTATAACTTTGGCTTTTATGCGGCTTGCGTTTTCTTCTGTAATTTGGTCTTCCATAGCTGCCGGAACCAACACGGTAACATCTAATTCCAATAACTCTGCATTGGTAATTTTAGCCGCTTTATAACCTTCTAAAGTTCCGTTGTTTCCATCGCGGTAAGCAATGGCTGCAACTACATCTATACCTTCAGCATTGTAGTAAGCTCCGCTTACATCGCTAATAGCTACTATTTTTAAACCTTGTTGTGCTATTAATTTAGCGCTGATTGAACCTACGTTACCAAAACCTTGTACCGCACAGGTAGCACCTATTGGCGAAATGCCTAATTTGCTTAAAGCGGCTCTGGTTGAAACCATCACACCACGACCTGTAGCTTCCACACGGCCTAATGAACCACCTAAAACTATTGGTTTACCTGTAACTACTGCAGGCGATGAATGACCTACTAGTTTTGAATACTCATCCATAATCCACGCCATTTCTTGCGGGCCTGTTCCCATATCAGGAGCAGGTATATCTTTATCGGGTCCAAATACATCAACCATTAAGTCGGTATATGAACGGGTTAATCTTTCTAATTCGCCTTTGCTCATGCTGCGGGGGTCGCATTTAATACCACCTTTACCACCACCATAAGGAATACCTACTACGGCACATTTCCATGTCATCCATGCAGCCAAAGCTTTTACTTCGTCCAAGTGTACATCCATGCTGTAACGGATACCACCTTTACTTGGGCCTAGGTTAGCATTGTGTACTACCCTGAAACCTTCAAACACTTTCACTTTTCCATCGTCCATGGTAACAGGAATATTTACTATTACTGCTTTTTGTGGAGCTATTAATACGTTGTAATCGCTTTCGTCAAGACCAATAATTTTAGCTGCCTGGTCAAATCTTTGTTTCATTGACTCGAATGGATTTTCTGAGCCATGTTTAATCACGTTATCTTTTTGTGACATAGTTTTATTATTTATAGTTTAGTTAAAATAAAAGTGCTGGCAAACCTAAACATTTTTTATAAAAATGCTAATTATAATCGTTCAGTTATCCACGCTTTATTGGGTATTATTTGTTTTTTTATATTTTATGAAATACGGGTCATTAAATCGTTGGCTGTTTGCCTTAAAACACTCAGCTTAGCCTCGCCTACAGTTAGCTTGTTTAAATGGTCAAAAGCAAGATCAAGGTATTGTTGTTTTTGGTTTTGCGCAAATTCCTCAATCATATATTTGGTATACAGGCTTAAAACAGTCTCTATTTTTTCTTCGGTATTATCGTTTTTAACAGCGGTTTCTATCAGCTTTTTATCGTCTTTGTTTACACAAGCCAGCAGCTCTATAAACAGCAATGTTTTTTTATTGGCTGCTATATCGCCTCCTATTTTTTTACCTACGGTAGTGCCTTCGCCAAAGCTGTCTAAAATATCGTCCTGTATTTGAAAAGCTATACCTATGTTTTTACCAAACTCATACAGGTGTTGCGCTTCTTCTTTGCTTGCCCCTCCTATTAAAGCCCCTATTTGTAAGGAGCAGCCCAACAGTACGGCTGTTTTTAGTTTTATCATTTCAAGGTAATCGTTGTGCAGCACATTAGCCTGTGTTTCAAAATTCATATCTATCTGCTGCCCTTCGCATACCTCAATAGCGGTTT
Source organism: Bacteroidota bacterium (assembly GCA_040388375.1). Lineage (NCBI taxonomy): Bacteria > Pseudomonadati > Bacteroidota > Bacteroidota bacterium. The sequence continues at coordinate 262,321 of JAZKBU010000007.1, forward strand.
GGTTAAATACTTCGAGGAGTGATGATAAATCAGCAGAATCGGTTTTGCATAACAACTGGGTGGCTTTTATCATCATTAAATCGCCACTGAGTATGGCTATGGGCATATTCCATTTTTTATATACCGTTTCCTGCCCCCTGCGTAAAGGCGCATTGTCCATTATATCATCGTGTATAAGGGTAAAGTTATGGAATACTTCTATGGCGTGGGCTGCATGCAGGGCTTTATCTACTTCGGTGCTGAATATATTGCAAGACATAAGGGTGAGTATGGGGCGCAAACGCTTGCCGCCCAATTGCATCATGTATTGTATAGGTTGGTATAACTCTTTGGGATTACTACCGTAATTGGCCTCGTTGATATGGGCCATAAAAAGGTCGTACAGTTGCTGGTATGTTTTCATTAATTGCCTTGGTAAACGTAATTTTAAAAAGGGTTTGCTTTTAGTGTAATTGTTGTAATGCGGTTTCCAGTTTGCCTAACAATTCGGGTATATCGATTTCTTTTAAAGTGCCTACGGATATACGGTACCAATCGGTTCCGGCAGGGCAACCAAAAGCGGTAAAAGGCACTACGGCCAGTTGCGCGTGGTTTAACAGGAAGGCTGTAATCTGTTCTGTTTTTTCTATTTTAATACCTTCGGGTGTGGTTTTACCCATTAAAGCAAATTGGGCTGTTAGGTATATAGCGCCTTCGGGTGTAATTAATTGTACGGGATATCCTTTTTGTTTCAAATCCTGAAAGCCTTTGTACAGGGCGTTAAAACGTATATCGAGCTTTTGTTTTAACTCGTTTAAAAAGCTGTTTAAAGCGGTATCGTTGTTTAAAAAGTTGGCTGTAGCCATTTGCTCGGCTTTGGGCGCCCAGGCTCCTATATGGCCTAGTATGGATTTCATGCGGCTTATTACATGGGCAGGGCCTAGGCTCCATCCTACTCTTACACCGGTAGCGGCTAAGCTTTTGCTAATGCCATCTACAAAAATGGTGTATGCTTTCATTTCGGGGCGCAGGCTTACGGGGTTGTAATGTTCTATGCCGTTGGTGCGCAACATCCAGTATATTTGATCGTATATAATGTACAGGGGCTTTTCGTCCGGGCCTCGTTTGTTGTTTTCGGCCAGTACCATATCGCATATGGCTTCGAGCTGGTCTTTTTTAAAGGTGGTGCCCGTTGGGTTGAGTGGCGAGCAAAGGGCTAACAACACTGCTCCTTTTAAGTGCGGTGCCAGCTCCTCCGGTGTAGGCATAAAACCGTTTTCAGCACGGGTTTGTATTTCTACCTTTTGTGCATCGCTCAGATGGCAATAGTGGTTATTATTCCAGCTCGGTACAGGGTATATTACTTTGTCGTTTACATCTACTATGGTTTGGTATATGGCATGTATGAGCGGACGACCTCCACCGGCTACCATTATTTCATCATCCGCAAAATCTATATGTTCGTATTTGCTGATGAATTGTTGTATGGCTTTTTTTAGCTCTAATACGCCATCGGCAGGCGGATAATTGGTATGGTTATCCTGGTAAGCGTTAATGATTAGCTGCTTTAATTCATCGGGAATGCTGAACACATTGGGGTTAAAGTCCCCTATGGTCAGGTTGTATATTTGTTGTCCTTCGCGTATTTTCTGATTGATTTCATTGCCCAGTTTTATAATCTCTGAGCCTATTAAATTAGCTGCTTTGGTGGATACTTTTTGCATGAACCGAAACTATTATTATTTTATAAAAGTAAATAATAAATATTTCAACAATGTTGGGAATACTTGCTACGCAGAACGAGCGGGCGCTTGCACCAGCAGTGAGGCCGCCAACAATCATTAAGTTGTTTTGTAAATATACCACCCATTTCCTATTTCACGTACCATTATTACTCGATTTGCATTCATTTTTGGCAACTCTTTTTTATCTTTTACATATAGGTATCCAACGGTATTATCAATCATACCTCCAATTAAAAAGTTGATGCAGTTGCCTAATTCATAGCCACCTGTTGAAACAGAGGAAATAAACAATTTCCGATAATCTGTTTTTAAATTTTCAATCAGTTGTATACTTCTTTCTTCGTCTACTTTTTCTTTTTCGAGTTGTGTTAATGCTAAATTTTTAAGTTGCTCAAAAGCTACTTGATTTGCTACAAAATGTTTGACGATGTTGTCGTCTAATTCAATTGTCAGTGTTGCATTGCCTAACTGAAAGTTATAATCTTCCCATGACGTAAACATTGAAAAGCTATCTTTTTTCTTTTTTTTAGGCTTGGTAATAAAATCGTTTACTTGCTGTGTCGTCATATTTTCAAGTTCCGTTTTTATTTGTTGAATTATGCCTGTCATTGCCAATGCTCTAAAGGCATTCATTTTCCAAATTGCATCTTTTTCAAAGTACAAATAGGTATCAAGTCCTTTGCCTAATGAGTCTAAAATGGTCATTGCAACAACTGCTGTTTTCTGTGTCTGTTCAAGTACAATGAATTTTGTTGTAGCTCCTTTTTGTAAATCTTGCCCGTTGGGATGCCCTTTATATTCGCCAGTTATAAAATTGCCAATGGGTAATAAGCTGTCTTTGCTAAATATTTTTTTTGCTAAATCCAAAGGTTCATAAGCCTGCCCGTAAACGGTGCTTATTGTTTGCATTAGAAGTAGAAATATGATAGTTATTCGAGTAGTCATAAAAAGAGTATTACTTTATGCTCGCATTTTTGCGAATAAGCATATTATTTTTAAGATAAGGTTATCTTTCCATTTTTAATGGTAAAGCTGTACAATTCAACAGTATCAACTGAAATGTTTTTAATTTTTCCGGCTGTCCAAGTTTTTAGTTCTGTAAATACAGCTACTATTTGGCTGTCCAGTTCTGTACTTTTTGTTTTATTGCTTATCTCACACTTTACAAGTTCGCCTTTACAGTTTACAATTAAACTAACCATTCCCTTATCTTCATAATCTGGCTTATCTTTCAGAAAACTCACTTTAGCATTTAACTCCTGTATAATCTCTTCTTTGGTTTTAGTAGCTTGCGCTTTAACTTGTCCATTACCGGGAATTGGTAAAATAGCAATTACATTGGCATTGTCACAAACACCTTTTATGGGCTCTTTTACTTCCATTCTGGCAACCATATTATTTATTGAACTGCTTTTGGATGTTGCGCATGAGCTAATAATTCCGATGCTTATTAAGCCAATACAAATTGTTGTTAGTTTGTGTCTTTTCATTTTTATCTACGGTTGCTGTTAACTTATTTATTAAGTTATATATTTCTCTTATTCGCAAAAGTATTTTATTATTCCACACCTCAAAATACTGCGCAAAAAAAAAGGTTGGTGAGGACACCAACCTTGGACAAAACGCACTCGTTTCATCGCTAATCGCGAGGCCACTAACTCAGCAATGGTTATTTTTGCTAAAGTCACGTTTAAAAAGTATCTTATTGTTTCGCGCAATATAGTCGCCTGATATAATCAAATAGGGATGATTAGGCGAATACCCTGCACTGCGGCTTCTTACCATTATTTTGTCGTTCACTTTCAGGCTTTTTAACTGCTCAAAATCCTTAGGCGTAAATTGCATCATGTATTCTTCGCCATTAATCCTGACGATAAGCCATTTTATTCCTGATGATTTCCCTTCGCGCTGAAAAGTAACGGAGGTTACCACGGCCTCCATATTGGTAAAATCTTTTATGTACTTCTTTATTTTATTATGACTGGCATGCACCTTTTTACCTGCGGGAGAAACCTCCCATGCTTTGTAGTGTATACCGTCAGCAGAAGCTTCCCATTTTTTTCTTTCATCTGCCATGCGGGCTTCCCTGTCAGCAGTGGACAACGGCTTTGGAGATGGCTTGGTTTCATTTTTAATTTCACGATTGGCAAATACGAGTCCGCTCACCACAACCAGCAGTAAGATGAGCACATAGCTATTTTTTTTCATATGTTTCATATCCTTTCCAATTGATGCTACGAATCTAGTTTAATATTTTCCGGACTGAGCTGTAAATCTTGTTAATGAATTGTAAAAAGTATTTACTGAAACAATCCGCACTCGCCAGTGTTCCGCTAGTTAGTGCGGGTGCATTTATAGAAGGTTTGATATCGATATTGGTAACCGGCAGATATAATAAGAATATTCCCGCTGTTTTCATGAAAATTATCTACAATCAAATCCCCATCAATTGTTAAGCCGAGCCTATAGCGTTCAATATGAACTTTGCTGTATAAAATGGGTACAATGGGTGGGACCTCCATTCTTTTCAAGATAAAATTCATAATAACCTTTTTTTGAAAAGCGTCCTGCATATGTTTTTGTGAATTCCTTACCTTTATACTTGAATGCAATTGTTAGTTGCTTGTTGCTATTAAAAAAAACATTTACACTGTCAATATTCCCTTTAGTTTCATGGAGTATTGTTAATAATTCATGGTGATCCTTGCCAAATTCTTTCTCCGGGCTGATTTTATAAGGAACGTTGGCAATTGTTGCTGAAAAAAGAGGGGTCAAGGGCTGCACTTTCGATTTTCTGACTTGTAAGCCCGATCCACAAGAACAGAAAAGCAAAACAGATAGCGTAATGGTTATTATTCTTGTCAAGTTTTATGTTGTTTAAAATGCCCTATAACGTTTTACGGCTAAGTAGCCGTTAAATGATTGTTGTATTGCTAAGACGTTGTATGCAAAGTCTCTACGTTTGTTGTTGCTTAGCAGTGCTACTGCCAGTTTTCTTTTTTTACGATGTATCTTCTATCCATACAGTTGTCGTCTGCGTTAAAAAATTCTTTCTGCATGGTAAAAAACTTGTTCAGTATTTTAACTGATTTCACATTGTCAACGCATACATCAGCCGTTACCAATTCTGATTTCATTTGAACAAAACAAAAATCAATGAGTCCTTTGGCTATTTCGGTTCCATAACCGTTACCCCAGTATCTTTCTATAACCCGGTAAGCAATTTCATCTTCATTGGCATCGTTTTTTAAAACGCCACCAATGCCAATCAGGTTGTTACTGCCTTTTTTGCAAAGGCTCCATATTTTTGTGTCGGATGTTTTTTCCAGTAAGATGAGGTTATTTAATTTGGCAAAACTCCCGGCTTTGTCGAAAGCTTTTTGAGGGATGGGGTTGGTTATATTGGGATTGCCCATTAGCTCAAAAAATGCGGCCTCGTCATTTTGTTCGAGTCTTCTTGCATAAAGTCTTTCCGTTTCAAATACCATAGTTAAAAGCAATCTAATACTATTTCACCAATCATCAAATGGGTTTTTATTTGCTTATTGGAACGAGCGGACGCTCGCACTAGCGGGGTACGAAGTATTGAACTATAAAAAAATGTTAAATAAAAAGCCTATAATCATAAGTCTTTCCTTCAAATCTAGAAAGCAATTTTCCAATTCGAGCAATTTGATTTGAAGAATCAATTGTCGATGGTAACTTAGAATATAAGTCTAATGAATTCCAATTCATTTTTGTTAGTCCTAATATCTCTGTTGCAATAGTTTGTATATTAGACTCGCCATAATGTTTGGTTATTTTGACTGGCGCAGGGATACTTCTACCGCCCAAATAAAACTTATAGTTTTGTTGTCTTACAGAAGGAACAATGCCATGAGTCCATAATAATGCTGTATGCTTGTTTGTGACAATACACGTACCTCTCGAAATTGGAAACTTGTCAATCTGAAGTTCATTTTGATAAACACTCATAGCTAGGAAACGTGCATCTACTTCATAATTGATTTCAACTAAATCTATTTTCTTAATCCCAGCTTTATTTAGACTAGCTTTAATACCATTTATTTCATCTTCCGTAAATTTTGTTCTTTTGTGTATTACTACTCTTTCTGGAAGTTTATCAAGTGACTGATAAAACAATTCACGAATGGATACTCCAAATTGAAATGCATCTTTATAGGATAAATATGGGTTAAGTTGCTTGTCAAGAAAGTAGTTATCAATTTTTGAAAGTCTATACTTTAATCCTTGCCCGTTTGAATCGTAAATATGACTACAGCCAATTACAATTTCAGATTTATCTTGAATTCGTGAAACACTATACCCGATTCCCGCATAAGCTGTATTTTTCTCTTGATTATTCAAAATCCAAGGTGTTCTAAGCGACTTAACATAAAAAGATAATGATAACCACCAATAGATTTGACACTTTAGGGTGTCATTAAGTGTTTCTTCCCTAATAAGTTGTGTCGAAATACCTCGAGAAGCTGAAAATGCTTTAATATAGTCGTGTAAATCAAAACTTTCCCCTTGATTGATATAATTTTCAAATAATTGCCATTCATTAGGAATAAAAATTACGATAGTACTCTGACTTTGTGTATTCGCAATCTGTTCAATTTTGCTTGTGATTAGACGAACTAGTTTTATTGCATTTTCGTGGCTTTCCAAACCATTTTCTGGATTGAATTCAATGCCAATCCATTTTTCGCTACTATCAAATAATGGAATATTAATTGGAATATTAAAAATGGAAGAGAAGCCAGGGTAATCAATTAAATAATCAGGATTAATATTTTCTGTTGAGTGCTTTACTTGTAATTTTGATAGGAAATCATAAAATCTGTTCGAGTATTCTTTCCCACAAATTACTGAAAGATTTATTTCATTTGAATGAATTACTCCATTTAGATTTACATCAAATGGCCTGTTATTCACCAAACCTCTCATTGGATGATAGTCCTTAAACTCTACATCAGTAGCCACATTTCTAAAAACTAATTGGGGCTCTAAAAATTGTACCCCTTTAAATTGAGTTTGTCTCTTATCATAATTATTTGGTGTATATGACCTAAAGTTAGGGTCAAGCACATTTATTTCTCCAAATGCTGTATTCGATGAAATTTGAAATTCAAAACCTGTTCCAGATGAAATTGGGTATTCAAATTTGATTCGTTGATTACTAAATAATGTGGCATTCCAAAAGTCTAAAACTTCATCATATTTATTGTTGTATAATTTTTCTAGTTGATTTTTACTTACTTGTTGTTTCTGTGTTTTTGTTATTTCCTCAGAAGATGAAAGATAAACGGTTGGAGTAAAGGTTAAATAAGCAAAGCCCGCGTTTTTATCAAAATAGAATGACAAGTAGATAGATTTATGAACACCAATATTACCAAATTGCCTTTCATTTTTCTTGATCCAAATCTTATCTTTAAGATTTGTTTCAATTGTACTGTTAGAACTGAAATGTTTCAGGATTGCTTGAAGCATTAAGGATTTAAATGCGGAAACTCTCTCAATATCAAATTTTGAAATTGGCTCTCTTTTTATTTCGGATTTTAGATGCTTTTTAAAGGCATTGCTAATTTCAGAAAGAGTACCTAAAGCAAATACCTTTTTCTTGAAAGGTACAGCACAAATATTTGTATCTTTCGTAACTGCTTTTAAAAACGCCCAAGGCTTTTCTTCTTTATAATCAATTTCAAATTGGAATATCTCTTTAGGAAATACAATTGGATGAAGATTACTTTTGATGTATTTGTCTGTTCTTGAAAAACTCAAACTAAATTCAGTTTTGAAATATTCTTCATCATCAGAAACTTCCAAGGCTTCTTGAATTTTTTTAGAAATGGTTTGATTGTCTTCAAATGCTGATTTTGATAAATGAATCAACGTTTTATCAAATCCATCTGTTGCTACGTAATAAGCCTCTCTTCCCGACTGTCTAATTTGCAAAATAAGTTCGAGCACTTCTTTATTTATTTGGTCTCCATAGCCACACCAATATAATCTTCCTGCACCATTTTTGCTAAATGCAATTTTAATTGCTTGCATTAATGAATTATCTCTCCCACTATAACCAATTACAATTAGATTTTTATCAATATGATAATTTGCTAAATGCTCTTTGAACGTTTCATTTTGATTATCTAATTCTTTTTCCGTGTTTTTTAATGTGGAAAATTTATAGTCACCGTGTAGTGCAATTGATAATAGTTCTTTACTACTTTGATTGCGGTAAATTTTATCAGTATTGTCAAGCGTAATCTCTATTGGTGTTAATTTATTTTGATGTGCTGAACGTACCGTTAAGCCATCGAAGTTCGTAGTCCAAACTGATTTGACTATTCCATATTCCGCTAAAAGACAGAGTAATTTATAGCCAATATAAGGCTCTTTATTCTCTATTAGACTTAAAAAATATTTTCGTCTATCTTCAGCAATAGGATAAGCCTTTTCTGCATAAAAAGAATATTCTTCGGGTGAGTCTAGTAATGGATACTCGCCTTGATTATCTAACCAAGTCTGTATACTTTTTCTAACAGCTTCTTCTTTATAGTTTTTATAAAAGTCAGCTGAATTAATATTTTTAGATAGATATATATCTTTTTTCCATTCCCAAATACAATCATAGGCTGTTTGTATCCCAGAACTTATTGAAGTTCCTGCTCCCAATAAGAAGGAATGAGGGACGTCTATATTCCTTTTAAAAGATCTTAAAAAAGCATCGTATTCAAGATGTATATTTTCTACCATTATTATGTTGTTTTATTTATTAAATTAGGTTATCTGCTATTTTATGTTGCAAAATAGCCTATTTCATAACCCCTGTTTACAAAACTTATTCCAATATTATAAGCCACAGAAAAATTTAATTATTTTTTTATGTATAGGGGTTTTGCTTTTTGAGTAGCAGTTTTACTCCCCGCTTTTTTAAAAGAATATATAAATGAAGGGTTGGTACATATACTGGCAAGTACGAGTGGAAAGGTTGGTGAGGACACCAACCTTGGACAAACTTGTTGGTGAAGAACACCAACAAGGGCAGGAAACGAGCGGATGCTCGCACCAGCGGAGTGTTTGTGCAATAAAAAATCCCTTCTATTTTGTAGAAGGGATTTTTTGTTTGTGGTTAGGCTTTGATAAGGCTTACCTGGAGCTGGGTTATTTTACCCTGCTCAACAGTGGCTTGAACGCTTTGGGTTATATAGCCGCCTGCTTCTATACGCAGGGTGTACTGGCCTGCGCGCATTTTGGTTATTTCGCATATACCTTGCTGGTCGGCTTCATCGGTTTTGGTGCTACCCTCTAAAATGGCTTTGGCAATGGTAAGTGGGTTATTGCTTGCTGCATCTGTTACTTTTATGCTTACGCCTGTTTTGCGCACGGCTGCTTCGTTTATGACTTTGGTGGCTATAAGGATGCCGGCAAAAGCGGGGACATTCATTGCATTGACTACTAAATCGGTAATGATGGCCAAGCTGGCATCGGCTGCTTTGAAGAGGCTATTGGTTTCGGCTACCATGTTTTTTTTGTTTTTTACAGCGCTTTGTGTAGTACCTAAACTGGTTTGGAATGCATTTACTAACTGGCGTGCGGCTGTTACATCGGTAGGCTTGATGTTGAGGTCAACCAAATTGCGTGCATTGGTTTCGATGGGTGTTAATACTGCATTGGCTTTGGCATAACAGTCGGCATCGGGTAAGCGGGTAAAATCGGTTTTGGTTACATTGAAAAGGGTCATGAGTGGTATGTCTTTTTCATCCTTTGCCCATACGTAAGCGGCTCTTGCTAGTTTACAAAGGGTTTCGGTCATGGTTAATTTTAGCTGGGTATTGTTATTGGTAATACCTTTTGTGCTTACGCTGAGGCTGGAATTCAGCTCATCTATGCGTGCTAAGATTTGGTTGAAATGCTGCACCTCGGTGTCTAACCTTGCTAATAAGTTAACGGAGGCTGTGTTGGTTTTTAAAACTTGCTGTACGGCCTGGTACATGTTAAGTTTTGCAATTGAATTCTTATTCATACGATTTTTAATTTATTGGTTGTTATAACGTTTTTGATAGCTGTTTTATTATTTTAAGCTGCTATAAAATGTTTGTTATATGGCTTGTTCAGGGGTATGAATTTGATATGTGGTTTTATTTTATTTTGATTGGCATTGGAAGGAGTTTGTTTGGGATGTAGAAGCTTATGTTTATGCTTTGATGGCATTTGTTTGATTCCCGATATGGTTTGTTTGACTGTTGGTATTGTTTGTTTACTCTTTGATTGCCTTTGTTTAAGGTTTGACTGCATTTGTGTCACTTTTGATAGCGTATGGGTTAACTCTTGATTTTGTTTGTTTGACCTTTGATGGCGTATGTTTAACCTTTGGTTGACTTTGCATCAGGTGCGGCTGAATTTGTGTCACTTTCAATGGCTTATGTTTGACTTTAAAAGTGATTTGTTTGACTCTTGATGGCTTATGTTTAACCTTTGATGGCATTTGTTTAAGGCTCGACTGAATTTGTGTCATATTGAGCGGCTTATGTTTGACCCTTGATGTGATTTGTTTGGGATTGGGTGGGGTTTGCACCGCATTTCATACGGTGTATCTACCGTATTTTATACGGTGTATCTACCGTATTTCATACGGTGTTATTGAAATTAAATCACTTCGTGATTTTTATATGGGGGTGACTATATATGGAATGGAAATACATAATTATGCCTGGCCCCGTTCTTCTTCTATATCCTCATTGGGCCATTTTACTCGTTTTTCTTCCATGGTATAATATACTATTTGGTAAGATTGTTCTTACTTATACTTTAATTCTCTTATCACGTGCTTGCATTCCATTTAACGTGCTGTGTATTTTCCTTTGTTTGTTAATAATATCAACAAGCTCTGCAATATTGCACGCAAGAGCAGTTGAGGAGATACTTAATGGCGTTCCATAAACACGGTAATTCATGTTCATCCAAAATTTCTTAAACAGGTTTGCATTGTTGATGTATTGGTGTGGATTATTCACATAGATTAATACAAACTTTGTTCGCTTAACGGCTTCTATACGGAGGTGTGTTATGTCGTCCCATTTTATGGTTTGCCCGCCAATTGCGCTGGAGTTATCGGTTATGCCCATGTGGTTTATTATTATTCCCGGTTTGGTGTCGAATAGTTTTCCAAAACCTATTATTCCGAACAGTCCGAAAAGAAGGAAATCCATGAGGGCTACTATCCTTACCACAGTTGAATCGTAACGTGCCTGCCTCTCGGCTATGTACCACAGCCAAAGTCCGGCAGCTACAAACAATAAAGCCCCGATGGTGAGCAAAACAATTTTAAGCTTGTTTAGCGGTATTTCAATAGAGTCGTTTTTGTTTTGTATTAACATAGTACTTTTATCCATAGCGCTTAAAAACCAAGCCTGTCAGTGTGCTCCGTATTAAATAAATTAACTTCCCTAACAAAAGTATTGGTTTATTTGATTCAGCAAAATGTTGTCTAAATAAAAAAAATTAGCGATGACACTAACTCTGGACAATACCATAATACATACGTTTATTAAAAGAATTTTCTTGGCCCTCCTTTGAAGTCCCACGAACTTATTGGGTTAGGGTTATCCATATACCAATTGTCTGTTTGCTTAATGTCAACCAGCCATTCATAAGTATGCGTCCCTACCAATTCTGTTTCTAAATGTATGGTAGCACTTGTCCAATAAAGCAGTTTAAGAATAGCTTCAAATTTATTTAACCATTCGGTCCATTCATATTCAACAGACTTATAAGAAGCCCCAAATACTATTACCTGGTCTCTATAGGTCCCTTCAATATTATGTGGGTCTTGGCAAAGAAACATATTTCGGTGTATCCATGGAAAGGTATCTGTTTCCGGCAGAGCGCTTAAAATTTCTTTATTAAGCCGTTGTAATTTATGGTAATCTTCCGTTTTCCATGTTGCCCCTATTATATTTCCATAAACGATTGAAACGTGTCCCATTGAAATTGTTATTTTATATCTATAATAAACTTAAACCAATCACAACTATTATAATCTGGTTCATAATCTTCACTAACAAAAGTATTGGTTTATTTGATACAGCAAAATGTTGCCTAAATAAAAAAGGTTGGTGAGGGAACACCAACCTTGAACAAATTGTATTTAGCCAGGGGCTCATGTATATACTCACTCGCAAGATACCAACATGCAGCAGAAACACCTGTCCATTTGCTTCGCTTGCCCTGCCCTTGTTACTCTATTATTGTTATCCCTGTTAAATTTGCCTGGTTGTTTTTTAAAAAGGCATAGGTAATTTTATCTACTTTACAGTCAATAAACTGTACGCGTTTAAATTTTCCATTATACTTAAAAAAGGTATTTAAAATGGTTGCATTCTGAAATGTAACATTATAAAATGTACAGTTTTCAAATTGGCAGTTCTCTAAAGTGCCTTCAAAAACAATATCGCTAATACCTGCATTTTTAAATGATGTAAATTTCCACACGGCATTTTTCACCACATTACTTTCAAAATTTACTCCGGTAAACTCAGCCCCCGAAAAATTCGTTTCAGAAAAATCGCATTTGCCAATATTGCTTTTTAAAAATGTAGCATCTATCAATAAACAATTATTAAACTGGTTATTTAACAAATTAGATGATTGAATTTTGCTGTTTCTAATGTCTGAAGAGGAGAAATCGCACATTTCAATATTATTGCTTCCAAGAATAAGCCCCGACAAATCAGCGTTTGCAAACTTGCAGTTCTTCATATTGGAAGAGCTGAATTTTTCCTTTAAGTTCTTTAAGCCTGAAAAGTCAGCGTCAACCCAATTCCCTTTGGACATATCCCAACTCCAATCAAATTTGTTCTTTGCTTTAGCCTCCGGAATTTCTACTGTTTGGTTGTCAAACTGCTCGTTGGTTGTTGTTGAAATTTCATCAGCCTTAAAACTGTCAGAGAAATAGTTAAGATCAACTCCAAAAATTTCAGCCAGTCGGTTTAATGTGGTAATGTCGGGCATGGATTCACCACGTTCCCATTTTCCAACTGCTTGTGAACTGATTGATACTTGCTGGGCAAGTTCTGCTTGTGAAAGATTCGTTTTCTTTCTTGCTGTGGCAATTTTATTGCCAATTGTTTTTGAATTTAGCATCTTATGTTTTTTAAAATTTTGATGCTGCAAAGCTATTTCTACCTGTTGCCATCATGCAAATAAAGCCCGCTACTTACTGTTGTAATTGCACTACTTATAGTTGTTTTTTGACAACCATTAGTAGTATGACGGAGTTTTGGTAGCGTATTAACAAAAGTATTGGATTATTTGACACTGCAAAACAACTTTCTCCTGTCCACGGTAACGTCTCCCGACTAACCGCTCGTATTTTGCAAGTGAGTATTTTTAATGCTGAACAAGGAATTTATTTAGTCTTTTTTTATCAAAATATAAAATACCTGCCTTACCATCGTTATTACAAATAATACTATCCAGGTAAAATAGCCCAATATCGCAACGATTACGACACCTTTATAGACGGACGAAACAATACTATCGTCAAGAGGTTGGTTTGGCATAAATGTTTCTAGAAACGGCAATGAAACCAAAGTAAACAATAAGGGCATTAATAACATTAAATGAATCAATATAGTCTTGTCGGTAATGGTAGATTTTTTGTTTTGCTTAATAACCCGAAACAATTGGCCCAATAAAAAAATGATAGCGGCTAAAATGAAAATGAAATCCGATACTAAAAATTGATGATTGAAATTTCGAAAGCGTGAGCCCATGTCCGTGTCCACAAGAAATAACTTTGTTACTATACCAATTACTAAAATAACCAATGCGGTATAAGTATATATTGAAATACGTTTGTAATTGATCATACTATTTTGTTGTTAAGGTTTTAGGCTTGGCAAGGTAAGAGAAATTATGCTCAGCCGGAAACTTAGCTAACTATATACTCACTCGCAAGATGCGAACGGATGCGAATAGCACAAAGGTGTACCCTGTTTTTTTTAATGATACCATTGTCCGGTAGCTTGCGAAGTCCACTCCCCTTTTTCTTTTTCAAATAGAATTGTCCAACCCGTTCCACAAAGTCCGGGACATAAATTTCTAATCATCATTACAACCTTTTTCTTGTCTTGCGAAAAAACAGGGACAGAGAAAACATACCAGTTCTTGCGATTATTAAGGTTAAAGCCTAATCGCGAATTGTCCCAACTAAATATTTTAAGTCTGGCTTTTTGTTCTAGCATAAATTTGATGTCTGGTTTAGTCAGGCACTTGTTAAGTTGTGATGAACTAATTGTACTAGTAGTATTTACCCAGTTGCCAGTATCAACTTGTATGTCTTCCTTTTTATTGTCAATAAGCATTGTATTTAAAAATGTCTGATCATCTTGCGACAAATCAAAATTAGGTTGCGGCTCAAGTGTCAGTCCATAATTTAAATCTAATTTTTGGTCAGCAATAACAACTTTCATAAAGTTATAAATGGCTTGATTGGAAGTATCAGGCTCACTAATTAAATGCTCAATATGATCTTTAGTTGTTGTGTCAGTATAAAGTTTCGCTTCGGTAACAGGCTTATTTTCTGACTGCCCGCAACCTAAAAGTGAAATAGATACTATTGGTATATAAATTAGTTTTTTCATTGTCCTATTGGCCTCCTTACTGGTTTGAGCGTCCGCTCGTTCCTTTATATATAACCAAGGCAATGTACCGAATGTTGAATAGATTGCCCCAACTCTTTACCCCCTTTAAGTGTAAATTATGTATTTTTTTTCACAAGTTATGTAAGGCTTTGTTGTACTTCCATAAGTACGTTTGTGTTTGCAAAGTAACAATTTACGATTAAAAACAAACACTATGGAAACAGCAACTAAAGGATACAATTTAACTATTCCGGTAAATAACGTTCAGTTATCTTACAATGATATTGGAGAAGGAAGCATTCCTGTTATATTCATGCACGGTTATCCTTTCGATAAAACGATGTGGCAGCTTCAACTTGATTTTTTAAAATCCGGCTACCGTTTAATCTCTTTTGACATTAGAGGATTTGGAAAATCAACAGACGAGGAATCACACCTGAGCATTGATTTGTTTGCGGAGGATTTAATAGCGCTGATGGATAAGCTGAACATTGATAAAGCAATTGTTTGTGGATTATCTATGGGTGGTTTCATAGCACTCAATGCACAAAAAAGATTCCCTGATCGCTTTGCAGCATTAATTTTATGCGATACACAATGTATTGCCGATACAGCCGAAGTAAAAGAAAAACGCAATAAGATTATTAATGAAATAGCCGTTGATGGCGTTGCTCCTTTTAATGAAGGATTTATAAAAAGTGTTTTCCATAAAGATTCATTAAGCAATAAAAAGGAATTGGTTGAGCTGTTACGCAGTGTTGTGTTTGCTAATTCACCACATATTATTACAATGGGGCAAACTGCTTTGGCTGAACGTTCAGAAACCTGCTCTACTTTGAACGAGATAACTATTCCAACATTGATTATTTGCGGCCGTGAAGATATAGTAACACCTCTTGCTCAATCTGAAATGATGCATAACGCCATTAAAGGGTCAATACTGCATGTTATTGACAATGCGGGGCATGTATCTAATCTGGAGCAACCTGATGAATTCAACAAACATCTGCTAGATTTCTTAACTACTTTGAGTGCTGATGGCAGACCTTAAAAGGCAATTACCTTAATTCATACTCTACTTCATTGTCACCCAAAGTAGCCACTTTTATAAAGTGAAGCCTTTCCATAAGCTTCATGGCTGCTGCATTATGTTGGCTTGTTATAGCCCAAATACGTTTTAAGCCTATATCATGTAGTCCAAACTCAATGGCTAATAACATAGCAGCAGTCATATAACCTTGCCCGCGGTATTGCGGTAATAAAACACAACCCAGTTCGCCCTCCCCTTTGTTTAGCCCTCTGTAGTAGCCACAAGTCCCTACTATTTTATTTGTTAATTTATCTGCAATGCCCCAATGTATGGAGTTGCCATCAACATAATCATTGTTTATTTTAGCTTGCATGGCTGCAGCCTCTTGCACCGTTTTAGCCTGCACAGCATCGTAAAACGAAATCTCCACAAGGTCTTGCATGTCCTCCGTAATGATTTGCCGTAATACAATGTTATCACCTGTAATAGTAGGAAAAATGGAATATGGCGGTAGATTCATTTTGTTTGTTATTGTCTATTTATTAGAAATCAGTCACCAAAAAATCTTAATCCTTCTATTGGTGTATCGTAGGTGTGATTCTCTTTTAACCTAAGCCAGCCAACAAGTCCAAATTCGGTTTTAACTAAAAAAAACTTCTCTGAATTGTCAGTACCCGGGTCGCAAAGCAGTACCTCAACATCATAGTCTTTAGGAATGGAAGCAATCACTTCATTACCTGTCTTTGCTTTATACAATGTTAAAGCAGCAGTGGTTTTGCTTTTTAGTCCAACATAATAAAATGATTGCCGAATTTCTAATAAAGTATCTGGTAAAAGTTGAAACTTTCTTCTCTTGTTAAACATATTATTGGTATGTCCTGCCGTGTATATAATGTTGTTTTCCATGACATACAATTCCAGCGCATTAATACTTCCAATTACTCTTCCACTCTTCTTTGCTATAATAAATTCAAAATCATCACTTGGCCCCGTATCAAAAAGAATATCCAGTGTATCTGTTATTTGTTTATTATGTATTTGTGTCAGCTTTGTAATAGTTTCCGGATCGCCATCGCCACAATACCAATAATCTGTTTTGGGTAAACGGGAGCATTTTACATTTAGTAGTTTAATTGATTTGGCATCATACCCAAAAATGAATTCTTTACGAGCCGTATCTATATATATTTTCTTTAAGTTAGGAAAGTATGCGGGTTTCTGTCCGTAGGAGTAATAGCATGTTAATATAAAAAGGGTAGTAATAATGTTCTTCATATCGGGGTCGAATAACCTGTTCTTTGTATTAACAAAAATATTGTATTATTTGACACCACAAAAGATTTCATGCCTGCTACATTGCTGGTGTGAGCGTTCCGCTCCTTCCTTTTCGCCAATGTTGGCGTCCTATTTACTATTGCTTATTATTTTTCATTTTGTTAAACCACAGGTAAAGCGACCAAACTACCGTGATTCCGAAAACGATAAGCACAGCAATATAGTAAGTGCGGAAAAAGTCGTGAAAGTATGCTCCAACTAACACGTATGCCGATGCCATGCAAATTTTTAACAAAGCAAATTCAGCATTGGACCAGCTTGTTTTTATTTTTAAGAAATTCATATTGCTTTTTAGTTTTAGTCTGTAATGTAAGGCCCTCCTGTTTCGCCCCAACCCCACTTGGGCATTGGTTCATTTGTGAGCATTGGATTTTCGCTTAATTGTGAATTTATAACAGCGAGTCGTGTACCCCACTCAATATAACCAACAAATGCTGACCGGAATTCGGGGTCGCTTTTAAGCCCTACTTCATCAGCTGTTTGTAATAGCAAATGAACCCAACGCTGTCTCATTTCTTCAGTGAGCATTTTGCCTATATGATGCCCAACCATACTTGCGTGGCTTCCTTTGTCGTGGGTGGTATATAGTTTATCGCCACCAAATACTTCCGCTACAAAATGCGAAACGTGCTTAACATGCTCTGACGACATATTTTTAAATATTTCGCCAAGCAAATTGTCTTTTAATACCTTGTCGTAAAACTTCGTAAACAGGGTTTCGAAGGTTTGCATATCGCCAGCCCATTCGTATAATGTTGGAATATTTTTCATTATTTTTATGTCGGTTTATAGTATTTAGGTTAATACTGTTTATTGCTTACTGGTCACATAATGGGCTAACTTTTCTAATGACTGCTCTGTACCCGCTTCATTGTCTTTTGGGTTGATACCTGTTGGAATATTCTTAAAAACAATGGTCACTTTTGTAGCGTTACTTTCGTGTTCTTCTAAAAATACTTCCATCAGCATTTCGCCTGCAAACTCGTTTTTGTCTGACAAAAAATGAATAGACTGAACAATTTTTTCATAAGGATTGAGCTCAACAAACTTTGCTGAAAAACGATCTTCATTTGCCGCTGTTTTGCCTTCAGTTTCGCCATCCAAGTAAAATAGCGACATACTATATCCTCCTCCAACTTTCAGGTCAAAGTCATGTATTTTACCTTTCATATCTGTAGGTGCAAGCCAAAATTCCAAAGCACTCTTATTGGTGAAGGCATTGTAAATTTGCTGCTTTGTAGCCCGGATTACTTTTGTATTTTTTGTTGTTGATACCATCTGCTTTATTCCTGCTATGAGCCACGCAATATCTTCTCCATCTTCCTACCCTTTGCCAATTCATCTACCAGCTTATCTAAATACCTTACCTGCTGCGTTAAAGTATTGGTAATATCTTCCACACGGTAACCACATATTACACCCGTAATAAGCTGCGCATTTTTATTAATAGTAGCCTGCTTAAAGAATTGTTCGAACGTTGCTTTTTTATTAATCAGGTCTTGTAGTTGCTTATTATTAAAACCCGTTAACCATGTTATCACTTCATGTAGCTCTTCTTTTGTCCTTCCCTTCTTCTCTACTTTTGTCAGGTATAATGGATAAACTGAAGCAAATATCATTTTTGCCATACGCTCATCATGTGTTGCGGTTGTGTTCATAGCTTATTTTACTTCTACTAACAAAAGTATTGGATTATTTGAAATCACAAAAACTTTTCATGCTTACTCACCTAAGGTTGGTGAGGACATCAGCCTTGGGCAAACATTCAGGAACATACCCTGCGTTTGTTACTATCGACCAAACTTCAGTTTTAGTGCGTTAAAGATGTATATATCAGTAAAAGAACCAAGCCCATGAAGCCGGCAATAAGAAATGAAGCAGTAAAGGCCCATTTGTTCTTTTTCTTATAAAAGTAAATGGCTGCAATAGCACTTACAAGGCCAACCACTACCATGAATCCAAGTATTTGTAATAATGTTTTAACTGCTCCCATTTGGTCGGCAAATGCCAATGCAGGTAAGGCGAGTATCGTTAGTAGTGCTACTATTTTTTTCTTGTTGTATTGGTTTAGCATAGCGGGGGTATATTTGTTTATCGCTACCTCACAAATGTTATGCCAACGCTTGTTTATTATCCGCTGCTGGTGCGAGCGTCCCGCTCGTTCCCTAAAATGCAAACACTGCACTTGGACAATATTCTTAAAAAAGTTTATCATTGCATGGTATGCAACAAAGCAATTCTATTTATAAACTAACTGCACTGTGGGCCTTTACCGAATGTAGCCTGGGTGGCTTAATGCACCTATTTAAAATACCTTTTACCGGGTTTTTTGTAGGTGGCTTTGCCGTTATTATGATTGGATTAATTGCTTACTTCAGTAAACAAAACTTCCGAACCATTTTACAAGCTACTATATTGGTAATATTGGTAAAAGCTGCCGTTAGCCCCCAATCGCCACCACCCGCTTACTTTGCCGTATTATTCCAGGGCTTTTTTGGTGCTGTTATATTTGGAGGCATGGGCTTTAACAGGTTTAGTGCTATGCTGTTTGGTGCAGTTGCCATGGTTGAATCGAGCCTGCAAATGATTATAAGCAAAACTATATTTTATGGCATGGACTTTTGGAAAGCCATTGATTTATTATTTCAAAACATTTTAAAAGACTTTGGCTTGAGCACTACCCTTTCGTTTAGCTTTTGGTTGATATTTTTATACGTATTGTTATATGCCCTTTGGGGTTTACTGCTTGGCTTTTGGTGCAGTCAATTACCTTTTAAACTAACGGATAAATGGGAGTTGATTACACCCCGATTACAGGCAATACATAACACAGCCATACCAACGCCCAAACAAGGCCCTTACCGAAAGCTAAAATGGTTAGGCGTAGTTTTTACCTTATTGTTTATTATAACTGTTTTATTGATGAATGGTGAACAGATAGGCAAAGCGTGGTTTATTGTTTTGCGTACCATTCTGGTTGTTTCTATATTGTATTTTGTAGTAGCACCTCTTATTCAATATATCATTAAAAGATTTTCGGCCGACAGGCAAACACAAATAAATGCCATAGTAAATGACCTGCCCGCCATTAAACAAACTGCTTTACTGGCTTATACATTGGCAAGCGAAAACAAAAAAGGATTGGCTAAATACCGCGAGTTTGTTTGGATACTGATTACTTTAACCCTCTACCATGAAGACTAATATTTATATAGTAAGCAAGGCTATACAAACGGGTAAAACAACGGCTCTTCTTCAGTGGTGTAAAGAACAAAGCAATGTAGCCGGTGTATTAACACCTGATGTAGATGGTAGCCGCAAACTATATGATATTAAGCAAAAGCAAACCTTTGATTTTGAAACCAAGGAGACCTTGCCTGCAAATGAAATTACACCCATTGGTCGCTTTCATTTTTTAACCGAAGGTTTTAAGCAGGCACAACAAATAATACATGCCGGTGTTGGCAGCGAGTATTTGGTCATTGATGAAATTGGCCGCTTGGAGTTAAACGAAGGCAAAGGATTAGAACCAAGCTTAGGGCAGGTTATAAAGCAATATGTTTCAAAAGCAGTAAGTGGTAATTTGGTATTGGTTATCCGCGATTATTTATTGGAAGCTTGTATGGAGAAATATAGTTTATACGATGCACAAATTATTCAATCACCGGAAGAAATAAACAAGCAAAATGAATTGATTGGTTTGGTATTATGCGGAGGCAAAAGCACCCGTATGCATACCGATAAAGCTTTTATAAACTATCACGAAAAGGAACAGGTTTATTATTTAGCTGACAAAATGAGGCTACTTTGTTCATCAGTTTTTATTGCTTGCAATGCTACCCAAAAAGAAAAGATAAGCGAGCACTACAAAACGATTTGCGATAGTGCGACTTTTGAAAACACAGGACCTATAGCTGCCATTCTAACCGCATTAGCGCACTATCCTACCCATTCGTTTCTAGTACTAGCTTGTGACTATCCACTGCTTACTTTAACTGATATTTTAAAACTTAAAAGTGCATTTCTAAGCACGCAAAAATCGGTTTCGTTTTATAATGATGAAACTGGTTTCAGGGAACCTTTATTGGCTATTTACCATGCGCATGATTTGCAAAAACTGTTATCGTTTTATGAAACTGGAAATACCAGCTTACAGCATTTTTTAAATGAAATAGATGCGGTAAAAGTAAAGCCAACTGATTTAAAGGCTATAAAAAGTATTGATACCAAACTGGAGTTTGATGAAATAAAATCCTTAATTACGCATAACTGATTATGACTAAACCTGCCGTTGCTCCTGCCCAAATTGTAAAAGTAAACAACCATGAATTTTTGCAAACCAATGATTTACTGGCGGTGGAAGAGCCTTTGGAAATACGTATTGGCTATGGACTTAAAACGCAGCGCGAGCAACGCAATATTTCAGTAACCATGCGCACACCCGGCCACGATTTTGAACTGGCTTTGGGTTTTTTGTTTACAGAAGGCATTATAGAAAGTAGCCAGCAAATTGCACAGATAAGGTATTGTACTGAGTTAAATACACAGGAGAATAATGAAAACATTGTAAGGGTTGAGCTGCACGAAGATGTAGTTATAGATTTTAGTAAACTGCAACGTAACTTCTACACTACTTCCAGTTGTGGTGTGTGTGGCAAAGCCAGTATTGATGCCATTAAAACCGTTTGCCAAAACCAAAATCCGGTATCCGATTTTAAGGTACATGAATCCATTATTTTATCGCTACCCGACCAGTTAAGAGCGCAACAAAATGTATTTGAATATACAGGAGGTTTACATGCTTGTGCTTTGTTTGATGTAAAGGGAACTATTAAACTGTTGCGTGAAGACGTAGGCCGCCACAATGCATTAGATAAGCTAATTGGTGCTATAGTGGGGCAAACCAATACAGAAAATTTGTTTGTGGATACTGTTTTGTTGCTCAGTGGCAGGGCTAGTTTTGAATTAATACAAAAAGCAGCTATGGCCGGTATACCCGTTATTTGCGCAGTAGGTGCGCCCAGCAGCTTAGCCGTAGCAACGGCAAAAGAATTTGGTATCACCTTAATTGGCTTTTTAAGAGATAAACGATTTAATATTTATACGAACGAACAAAGAATTTCGTTTTAGTATTACTTGGACATAATTAGATTTTATTAACAAAAAACCACATGAGCCTTTTACAGCTTATGTGGTTTTTGTTATTTAAAGTAGCTTACTACTTTTAGTTTATTTTTTAACAGGCACTAATTTAATAGCAAACAAACGGTTACTCGCAATGGAGTAATGGCCTGAACCGCTACCAAAAACATTTGGCAAGGTTGATAATATACCTCCATGTAAATAACCTACTACAGCACCATCAGCATGTTTTTTAATAAAATCATCATACTTAATTACACCATTTTTATGCATCAATGCTTCATCTAAAGTCCATATAAATTCCGACTCCGAACCATTGAAAGCAGTAGAACCTGCAGGATAAACAGAACCCTTAATAGTATCTGATTTATTAACAACAGGAGGTAAATAATAAGGAACCTTGGTTAAAGGGAACGAATCTGGTAACAAGTATTGTGCAAACTCATGTTTAGCATTAACTGCAAGCGTTGTAATCTGGTTAGAGAATGCAACGTGGTCAAACGGATTTTTTGTATTGATAGGTGTTATTGGTGCATTTTTTTCATCCAGCAATATCGCCTTGCCTGTTGGCTTGCCATTGTATATAGCATTGGTCATACCACCTAATAAAGTCGCATATGATTCTTTTTTCGACTCACTATGTACAGGCACTACCTGACAGGTATATACGTTTGAACGCATTACAAAATCTTCTTCTTTGGCTGCATCTTTGCTAATCCATACCGGTGAATCAAAATTGGTATTACCATTTTTAAATACACCTGCATAGTATATCATCATTTGCGAATTATCAGCAGGGTCTATCAATGCACTTAAGCTTCCATCGCGTCTGCGGTAATTTCCTGTAGATGAAGTATCCTGCTCTCCATCCCAACAAGTTTTGCAAACATCCACTTTACTTACTGTAAGTGTTTTGCCATCATCTTTATAAGTATATTTACGTATCTCGTGCGTATATAAATCGCCTCCGCTAAATGAGAAATCCCAGCCAAATACCAGGTAAACTGTTTTATCAATAATGTTTAACTCACCACCGGTAACAAGAAATGATGAATCAATGACCTGTCGGATTGAATTAGGTTTCATTTTCTCGCCTTTGCTTACTGCATTTACCAAATCGCCCAAATCAATAGCGGTAAAATAAGGTAAAGTGATAGGTTGTTGGGTCGGGGCATTTGCATTTAACATTTTAGCGCCTTTTACAAATTCAAAACCACCGTCTACATTGTTCGGGTTTTTAAGTTTGGTTTCTTTGTTAGCACCCAATAATCCGCCTATAATATACAGTACATTATTTTCGGTAAAGAATTGCGCATTGTTAGCGGTGAATTGTTCTTTGTTTTTAAATTCAATTTTACTGCTATGCATACTATCAACAGTCCATGTAAGCGGATCGCCCCAGCTTTTGGTGTCAATTACATAAATGTACTGGTTGGTACGCTTTTGTGAAAACTCGTACGGTTGCCCATGTAGTCCATTGGTACGGCCTCCTATCATAATTATCTTATCGCCATAAACAGCATGAGAGTAAGAATGTAAAGCGGGTAATTTAGGATTAACAAACTCCTCTATCTGAACAGTATAAGGAGGTTCGGGTGTCTTGGAGTCGCCTCCGTTTGAGGTGGTTGTGGGGTTGTTGCAAGCAAAAATGGTGGTAAGTAATGCTCCAACATAAAGGGTAATTTTCTTCATAGTATTTTATGTTTTTAGGTAAAACAATAATACTCTTTTATTTGAATTATCAAATTACCGCTTTGTTAACGATGAAGGACCATTGCAAGGCTTATAGTCCAATAGTTATCGGACTTCGCTTGAACTGACGACATGTATGTTGGGTTTAAAAGACGTTGCATGCAACGTCTCTACGCCTGTAATGGTTTTACAGGCAACTATAATGATTGTAGAAACGCAATTAATGCTGTGCGGTCAGCTTTGCTTAGGTTTTTATAAGCCAATTTCGATTTTTCTGCCTCACCTCCATGCCATAAAATGGCTTCGCTTATGCTGCGTGCTCTGCCATCGTGTAAAAAGTTGTTGTGTCCATTAACCGTTTTACTTAACCCAATACCCCAAAGCGGAGCTGTTCTCCACTCGTTACCGCTTGCTTTGTTGTCTTGCCTGTGGTCGCTTAAATCATCGCCCATATCGTGTAGCAACAAATCAGTATAAGGAAAAATATGTTGGTTTGATACCTCAGGATAAATCACATCCGTTTGTGTAGTGTAATACGATTTGTGGCAGGCATTACAACCTACTTTATTAAATATCATTTTGCCTTGTTTTACCTCAGGCTTGTCAACATCTCTTCTGCCCGGTACAGCCAAGGTTTTAATATAATAAGCTACTGCAAATAATATACTATCGCTTAACTCTTGTTTTCCTTTTGAAAGTGCGTGTTGTGGCTGATCGATGCTGCTTTCTACCGGGAAAATAAAATTGGTAACACCCATGTCTTCATTGTAAGCCCCGGCTGATTGCTGAATAATAGACGGCATTCCTGCTTTCCAACCAAACCTGCCAATACTATATGTTTGGTTCATTACATCCCAAACCCAGTTTACTTTGCCCGAAATACCATCCTGGTTTAAGTCCATTTCATCAGCCTGCTTTTGTATATCGGCAGCACTAATGGCTTCCAATAAACCTAAACCGAATATGGGCGAAGCCATACGGGCTGAAACCAATACATTGGCCGGTAATGCAGTATAAGTATTGGTTAAAGTATAAACAGGTTTTCTTAACTGGTAAGTTTCGCCATCAGCATAAGCACCGTTAACGGTTGTGTATTGCACATCAACATTGGCTTCAACCTGTGCACCTAAAATAGCTCTTGGTTGTAGCTGTCCGCCAAACATAGGTGCGCCCATTGGCCCACCATGCGGATTGGTTCCTTCTATACTTAAACGCAGTAATAAGGAATTTAAATTTTCACCTGCTTCCGGTGCTTTTCCGCGCCCATCGCCTACATGGCATGAAGCGCACGAAACATTATTGTATAAAGGACCCAAACCATAGTTTAATTGGTTTGGGTCACTGTTAAATACGGCTTCAAAACCAGCATCACCCATTCCATGCAAAATACTTTTGTAGATAGGAAGCCCATTAAACTCTTGGCTATAGGCACCCGAACCACTGTTAAAAGCAGTTTGCACACCTCCTGAATACCATTCGTTTAATTCATCTTCGGTTAACGCCACGGCTTTTTTACAGGCCGAAAAAAAGTTGGTTAATCCTACTGATAAACTGACTAGTCCTATTACAATAAATAACTTCTTATGGGTCATTTGCTATCTTTTTATGCTAATTAGTTAGTGTGTAATTTCACTAAATCCATTAAATCTTCTTCTATTACTCCATGCAATGCACCAATCGCATCAATTGCATTTTGTACTTGAGTTGGTTGTTCTGAAATAGCTTTACCAAAAGGTACTGTAACATTTCCTAAAGCTGTTTTTGCAGCAGCAATGTGTTGTTTTATTTTAACGTCAAGCGATAGGCTATAAAAACGTACAAAATCTTCCATTCCTTTATCGTTACCGTTACCATAAGTACCTAAGTACATGTTTTCAACACTCTTAATATTGTTGGTAAAGTCAACCATTGAGTTTTTAGCAAATGGCGACTCTTCTAAACTTGCATCTTGTTTGGTAAATGGTTCTGACATTTTACCGTCAGCTACCTCTTCGCATATTTCAAACATAGCAGTTACAACTTGCTCGTATACTTCGCGTTGGTTTTTGTAAACACCGTTTGCGCTTGGATTGTTAAAATCAACACTGAAACCTGCAGCCCAACCGGTAGTAATACTGTTTGATAATGTTTTTAAGTTTTCAGCCAATGCCAACAAATAATCTTTTTGTTTGCCGGTAAAATCACTTGCTTTTTTATCGCCATTTTGGCCAAATAGTAAGTACTCAATCGGGTGGAAACCTCTTAATGCATCTTCCAATGTTTCAATATAAGCTGATGAGAAAGTGCTGTTGCTGGTTAAAACCGAATCCAACGACTGGTAATTAACCGGCCATGTATCAATACGAGGGTCAACATTTTCAGTAGCAACCGGTCCGAATAAAAAACCTTCTGATTGCTCCCATGCAGCACGCATAGTATACCAGCTGGTTCTGCATTTTACTAAATTAGCGTCAGTTCCATCAGCAATAAAAAGTTGAATATTGGTATATAATGAAACAGCTTCCTTATTCATGTCGGCATAAGTAGGTAGTATAACATTAGCGCTTAAGCTTGTTATAACGGAGCTTTTCATGGTAGCTTCTGTTACTGAGTTACCTGTAGCTGTTGACGAATCTTTACTACAAGCACCTAATGTAAGAGCAATTGCTCCTGCACCGATTAAAAATAATTGATTAAATGATTTCATGTTTTATTTTTTATAGGGTTATTATTATTTGATTGTTTTCTACACGTGTTTTAAATTGTTGCAAGGGCTCAATAGCAGGTTCTTTTTGCACATTGCCATCTAAATCAAAACTGCTGCCATGCGCTACGCAGAATAGACCTGTTTCCGTAGCTGATAGTATCTGATCCTGATGTGAACATTTCATGTATAAAGCTTTGTATTCTTCTTCTGTTTTTTTAACCAATAAAATATCAAAACTCATCCACGGTGCACTTACCACTAATACCTTTGACTGCATAAACTGGCTCACAGGTACGCTTATTTCTTTGCCTTTTGTTGCTTTATAAGTAGGTAAACTCTGGCACGACTCTAACATCGTTAGTATACTACCCCCCAGCAAAAGGCCTCCACAGGCTAAGCACGATTGTTTGATGAAATTTCGTCTTTGCATGTGTTACAATTGATTAAAAACTATAACCAAAACCTACGTTAATCTGATGATTACTTTTATAAAACGGCAACTGCGTGGCGTAAGGATTTACCACATACAACTGCGTGTTATAATTACCTGTTTCACTATAAATATAATCGGCTTTAAATACGATACCTCTTACCGGTTGGTAAGTAATACCACTTACCCAATATTGTTTTTCCTGAAAATTATCTTTTACTCCGTTTTCAGGTAATTTATTGTTTAGGTTCATGTATTCGTAACGACTAAATACTGACAGGTTTTTCTCCGTTTTCGGATTGAAATAATACAATACATTGTAAGCAGCCTCTACGTAAGAGCCCACCATTTGCGAAGGTGTATTAGATGCATAAGCCCTGTTTATTTTATCAGCGTCATATATATCAACTACGGTAGTCAATGCTTTTACACTTATTCCTTTATTGTGGTACTGTATGTTTGATTCTAACAATGAAATGGGGGTACCAAAAGCACCGTGGTCTAATTGCAAGCTATCTGATTCGCGTTTCGATAAACCGTTGGCTCCACCGTAATAACCCGAAACCTGAAACCTGAAATTGTGGAAATAATATAATAAAGCACCCGTTACAGCTACATTACCTGCTGTTGCCTGGCTGCCTTCAAACCTGCCTTCTCTAATACCCGAACCAAATGAAAAACCTTGTGCATTTAAGCCGTTTATAACCGCTACTGAATAGTTTAAGCCGGGTATGCTACGTGTTTGCCCATATAAGCCAATTCCTATTTCGCGCCACGTTGATGGGATAATTAATTGCTCTACAAAAGGCCTGTCGTTACCATTAAAAGTAGTAGGTAAATGGTTTTCGTTAATAGTACCTATTCGTGGAATAAACAAACCCGTAACCAAATACATATTGCGGTTCAGGTTGGTTTTAAGGAAAAGCTGCTCTAGTGATATTTCGCCAGATGCACCATTGGCTACTTTGGCATTTTCCAATTCTGTTTCGCTAAAAAAGCCAAATTGATCGTTGAATTTATGACCAAAAAACATAACGTTTCTGGTTATATTAGCCTCGCCTGTTCCAAAACGTAAATCATAAGCTACTTTGGCTTGTCCGTAGCCCGAAATAACGGTAGCATTGGTACCGGGAGTCAGGCCTGCGTTTAATGAATCTTCTTTGGTAATTATTTGAGCATTAGCCACAAAACAGCTAATTGCTACTATAAATAATAGTAGGTTTTTCATGCTGCAAATATGTTTATTTTTAATTAGTCTAAATAAGAATAATCCTAATATTTGTCAGAAAAATGAATGATGCTCGTCTGCTTTATGAAAATGCTTGATTTTAAAGGCTATTCGGCCATTTGTAAAATTAATAATAACAATAATTTAACGTATTGCAGCAATGCTTTTTTAAGAATGGTAAACTCTTGAAGCCACTATTTTACCCTCTTTTATAACCAATACCTCACCTACTCTCAAATCCTCTTCCCCGGGCGTTTGGCGAATGTATTCCATAAAAACCTGTTCGTCATCGGCAGTTAGTTTTATAACGTGGTAATACAATTCCGGAAGCCTCTCAAAAGCATCAGTCCACCATGCCCGCAGTGTTTCCTTTCCTTTTATTAAGCCATTGGTTTCCGGTTGACGCACTTTCAATTTAGGGCTATAATGCTCGGCTTCGTCACTATACAAAGCCAATAGTGCTTCTATATTATGGGTATTGAAAGCATGAAACCAAGCCAGCGCAATTTCTTTTAAATCAATGGGCATATTGTGGGTTTTTAAGTAAATGATTAAATAAAAAAAGCACGTTAACCGTGCTTTTTCTTTCTTTATTAATGTTGGTGGTCTGGACCAAATATATCTGTTTTATGACCAAAATGATGGGCAAATTCTCTTATCTCGTCAGCTATTTCTTTGTTATTGGTAGCACGCTCGTAAGTATCGCCTAAGGTTGATAAGGTTTGAAACATAAATAAATTCATTTCATCTACTTGCATTTCATTCGTCCAAAGGTCAATACGCATAGCATTTTGTTGTAAGCCATCAAACAACGAAAGCAATACCGCTTTAGCAGGTTGTTGCCCGTCAAAATCAGCATCATCAGCATCCCATTTAATCATGGTAGGCATGTTTTCTGCATCTATTTCTACATCTATTCTTATTTGCGATTTTTTCATTTTTTATAGTTAATATGTTGATTGGTTAATTTTAGGTTGAATTGTTAATTGCTTGAGTCATTTTCTTAAATCAAAAATCATAACTCAGCAATCACAAATCAAATATTAGCTGATTGCTTCTATCAAATCCTGTTTGGTTATAATATGTACCTGGTTCATTAAGTCTTTTACCAATACGGCTGCATTGTCTTTGGTAATCATACGCGATACATCTTCCATACTGCTTTGTGGGTTCACGAATGGAAATGGCGCACTCATTACTTCACTTACCAGTTTTTGTTTTAGTTCATGGTTTTCCAACAACATGCTAAACAAGGCCGCATCGTTTAAAGAACCTACAAACTCACCTGCTTCATTGGTAACCGGCAATTGAGAAATAAAGAATTTTTTCATCATTTGTACAGCCACGCCAACCGTATCAGTTGTTTTAGCAGTTACTAACTTTTGGTGTTTGTGGGTTTCTATTAAATTAATGGCTTTGGTTTGTTCGCTTAATAAAAAGCCTCTGTCACGCATCCAGTCATCGTTAAACATTTTACCTAAATAACGGGTTCCGTGGTCATGGAAAATAACCACTACCACATCGTCCTTGGTAAACATGTCTTTCATTTGTAATATACCTGCTAAGGCTGAACCTGCTGAATTACCTACAAAAATCCCTTCTTCGCGGGGAATTCTACGGGTCATCATGGCTGCATCTTTATCAGTTACTTTTTCAAAATGGTCAATTAAATCAAAATTTACATTGGCAGGTAAAAAGTCT
The DNA here is from genome assembly GCA_040388375.1 of Bacteroidota bacterium. Taxonomy (NCBI): domain Bacteria; kingdom Pseudomonadati; phylum Bacteroidota; species Bacteroidota bacterium. The sequence goes on from JAZKBU010000007.1 coordinate 291,942, forward strand.
TCACCTATACCTTCGGTTATGTATGGATAAATTTCATTCTTATCAAAAATACCTGTTTCCTTATATTTTTTAAATACCGAACCATAAGTATCAATACCCAATACTTTCACATTCGGGTTTTGTTCTTTTAAATATTTACCTGTTCCGCAAATGGTTCCACCTGTTCCCACACCTACTACCAAATGGGTAATTTTACCTTCGGTTTGTTCCCAAATTTCAGGGCCAGTTTGCTCGTAATGGGCTAATGAATTAGAAAGATTATCGTATTGGTTGGGTTTCCATGAATTGGGAACCTCGTTTATCAACCTGCTCGATACGGAGTAATAAGAACGGGGATCTTCCGGTTCTACATCGGTTGGGCAAACAATTACTTCTGCTCCAAATGCTTTTAAAGCATCTACTTTTTCTTTGCTTTGTTTATCGGTTGTAGTAAAAATACATTTATACCCTTTTATAACGGCAGCTATGGCTAAGCCCATACCCGTGTTTCCACTGGTTCCTTCTATAATAGTTCCGCCCGGTTTTAAACGACCATCGCGTTCGGCATCTTCTATCATTTTCAATGCCATTCTATCTTTTATACTGTTTCCCGGATTACCCGTTTCTATTTTGGCTAATACGGTACAAGGAAGGTCTTTTACTATACTATTTAGCTTTACCAAAGGCGTATTACCAATGGTTTCTAAAACATTGTTTTTCCACATGGCGGCAAACTTAGCAATACTATACTTGAATACAAAAAGAAAAGATAACATTCTGCTACAGGTTGAAACCCATAGCCATTGATTGGTTTTGTTTATTTGGTGGATTTTCTGTTCCCTCCAGATTTATCTGGAGGGTAGAATTTTTGCATATAAATAAGGCTTTAGCCAAATTACTCGTCTTTGATGATTTCAAAACCATATTTATCTATCATTTCCTTATATTCATCTTGGAAAACGGTTTTTCTATGGTGTTGTTCTTGCTTTTTAATATAGGCCCTTACTTTATCTAACATAGACAATGAAACAGAGGTAGCAAAATATTCATCTTGCCATTCAAATTTTTGTATTCCATCATTAATGGTATTGGGTAAATCAAACAATAATCCTTGTTTATTAATCCAAAAAGAAGACTCTCCTTTTATTAGCTGCATTACTTTTTGTATTGTTTGGTCAACACTTAATGATACCAAACAATGGCAATGGTCTGAATAGCCACTGATATGGTCTATAAAAATGCCTTTTTCTTTTGCATTCTCTTTTATGTGATTCCAAACTTTTACCCTGAGTTCTTTTGAATGTAGAAAAGGAATTCTGTTTTTGGTACTCCAAACAAAATGAATATATACTTTTACAAAAGGCATTGATATAATTGATTTATTGATGACATAAAATCATTTTATCCATTGGGTTAAAACCCTTTAACAATGATTTCTGCCTTTACGAAATAAATATATTTCTATTTTAATTCAATGAATTAAAACCATCTTTTCCGATGGGTTGAAACCCATCGCTATTGATTACCCCAATTTAGGTTCTACCAATAGAATCTCTTCTTTCTCTACAAACACCTGCCCGGGTTCGGCACCTTTGGGTTTGCGTACAAATTTTTTGGGTGTATAAATTACAGGCACCATCGCACTCCCTTTTGATTTACTGTAATAGGCTGCAATTTGTGCTGCGTAGGTAATTACATCGGTAGTAAAGGTGTTTTTGTTTTGGTGTTTAATAATTACATGGCTGCCGCTTACGCCTTTGGCATGTAGCCATAAATCGTTTTTATGCGCAATTTTCAAAGTCAGCTCATCGTTATTGGCGGCACTTTTCCCTACCAGTATTTTAAAGCCTTTATAAGTAAATACCCGATATTGCTCCCGTTGTTCCAGTTTACTTTTCTGTTTGCTAACAGGTAACTCAAATGCTTTTAAATCGCGCATGGTTTCAGCGGCTAATACAATAGCTAATTTCTCTTCGTTGGCTTGTACTTTTTCTTGTGCTTGTTTTATTTTATTGGCTAATAGCTGCTCTTCGTTTTTCTGGTTGCGGGCTTTTTTATAATAATATTGTGCATTCTCCTGCGGATTTAAATTAGCCTTCAGTTTAATTTGAATAGGTTCATTGGTGTAAAAATCCAAGGTGTTTAAATGCTCTGCTCCTTTTTGCATGGTATGCAAGTTAGCCATAATAATATGACCCAATTCTTCATTACGCGCATTGCTTTGTAAGTATTGTAACGCCTGAGTCGCATTTTGCGCAACAGGCCGCCAACGCTTCAACTCCCCTTCGCATTGTTGTTTTAGCTGATCGCGCTTTTGGGTAAAAAACCACTTGCCTAAATACTGCCTGCTAAACTCATTATAGACTTCTAAAAGGCTCTCACCAGTATACAAAACAGGCTTATCTGTTGCCTCATTTTGTAAAACAGGAAATCCTTTTTCATCTTGTACAATATAAAAAGAGTCGGATAAAACCGGTTGGTATTCGGCATTTTCTAATGCGGTAAATTGAGCAAGAGTAGCCTGCTTATCACTTTCTATTTGCGGCCTGAACAAGTCAGTTAATTGCTCCCCATCAAAAAGCAATACATTGGCTAAAGAGCCATACAATTTAAATACAAGGCTTTGGTTGTTTTTAAAAACAATGCGGAACGAGCGTTCATTCTCGTGTAAATAGATGCCTTCTACGGAAGCTTGCTTTAAACTTTCAAATAAAATATAAGTGGAACCTTTGCGCTCCATCGGGTAATCATAAAACTGAACAAAAAAGGTCCGCGCTTCAATAATCAGTTTTATACTTAACCATCGGTCTATTTGGTTAAACACCAAAACCAGCTCATTTTTATTCACACTGAAAGCATCATAAAACAAATAACCTTGCAAATGTTTTTGCAAGGTTAATCCTAATTGATGTATCAGTGGGTGTTTATGGTGCAATGTGATTTTGGTTTATTAGTTTATTGATTGATAAATATAATAATTTAGCATTTTGATGTTCGAGTTTCGCTATTCTAAAATCAAAAATCACACACCACACATCAAAAATCTATTCCCATTCAATGGTTGCAGGTGGCTTACTGCTAATATCGTATACTACGCGGTTAATGCCTTTTACTTCGTTGATAATACGATTTGATACATGGGCTAAAAACTCATGTGGCAAATGGCAAAAATCGGCTGTCATTCCATCAACTGAAGTAACGGCTCTTAAGCAAACTGCATTTTCGTAAGTACGCTCATCGCCCATTACGCCTACTGATTGGACAGGTAGGAATATAACGCCCGCTTGCCATACGTTTTTGTATTGGTCTTTACTTTTCAGTTCACTAATAAATATATGGTCAGCGTCTTGTAATATGGCTACTTTTTCAGGAGTAATATCGCCCAATATTCTAATGGCTAAACCGGGTCCCGGGAAAGGATGACGGTTCAATATAATATCGGCTATACCTAGCTCCTTGCCTACCTTTCTTACTTCATCTTTAAATAAAGTACGCAAAGGCTCTATTACTTTCAGGTTCATTTTTTCAGGCAGTCCACCCACATTGTGGTGCGACTTAATAGTAGCTGAAGGGCCTTTAACGCTTACACTTTCTATTACATCGGGATAAATAGTACCTTGTGCTAACCATCTTACACCCTCTATTTTCTTCGCTTCGTCATCAAATACTTCTATAAAAACACGACCAATGGTTTTGCGTTTTTGTTCCGGGTCTGATACGCCTTTTAATTCGCTTAAGAAACGCTCTCCGGCATCAACGCCAATTACGTTTAAGCCCATGCCTTTGTAAGCTTCTAATACTTGCTCGTATTCGCCTTTACGTAATAGACCGTTGTTTATAAATATACCAGTTAAATTATCGCCAATGGTATGTTTAAGCAATATGGCTGCCACACTGCTATCTACTCCACCGCTTAAGCCTAATATTACTTTATCGTCACCAATTTTGGCTTTCATTTCAGCAGTAATATTGCCAATAAAATGGGTTGGTGTCCAGTCTTGGTTTAGTTTGGCTACATGTTTTACAAAATTCTCCAACATCATCAAACCATCGGTACTATGTGTAACCTCCGGGTGAAATTGGAATGCATAAGTAGGCTCACCTTCTATTTTAAAAGCGGCTACTTTTACCGCATCGGTACTGGCAATTATTTTAAAATTATCCGGAATACTTTGTATCGTATCGCCATGGCTCATCCATACTTGTGTATTTTCCTTGATGCCCGTAAACAATACATCATCTGAAAGATAATTTAAATTGGTACGGCCGTATTCCCTGATTTTTGATGGAACTACAAAACCTCCATTTTGTTGAGCCATTAACTGTGCGCCATAGCATAAACCCAATATAGGTAGTTTACCACGCCAGGCACTCATATCAATATTCGGCAGCAAGCCATCGTTTACCGAATAAGGGCTTCCGCTCAGAATAATGGCTTTGGTAGCCTCGTCAATAACTGGTAAATGGGTGCAAGGATGTATTTCGGAATACACATTTAACTCGCGCAACCTACGAGCAATTAGCTGTGTGTACTGACTCCCAAAATCGATTATTAATATTTTTTGTTCCATGATTTTGGGGCACGAAGATGCTATTATTATTTGAGAATTGAAAAAGAAATTATAGGAAATAAAAGGAGGTGTATTGATTGAGGAAATACAATGATATTGACGGTTGTAAGTTACTTAATAATTGAGTTTAATTGGAAAATAGTATTAAGTTAGAATATCTAAAACCTCATTCATTTTATATAAATGTGGCAAATTCTGTGATTTTATTCTAAACTGACTGCGTTTTTTTATTTTAGGCTTTGTTGAGGCATTTTCCATTTTTATTCCTGGATCATAATAAATATTTCCATTTGCCATTTGTCCAAGGAACAATTGAAAATCTGTCCCCGCTCCTAAAATAATATTATTACCATATTTATATTTTCTTTCATTGGTTGTTTGAGAGAGTGAAGGCACATAACAAGCCTGATTGTGTTTTCTATTCCAATGTAAAAGCATAGATGCAAAACTCCAAGAAGCAGTTTCATTTCCATTAATGTCCACAAGTGAAATTCGCCCATTAGTATTTCTTATTTTCCCACTTTCAGCATCAAAACCAATTAACTGCATTTCTAAATTTGTCATAGGATGCCTTACACCCGATTTATGGACACCTCCAAAATTTATTCTATCTTCTTTTCCCATTTTGTCGGCATAACCATACTTTCTTAGAAAAGCTTCAGCACCTTCATTTTTATATATTCCATCAGTTGGTTCAGGTGTCATTAAAGTTATAATTGCAGAGTTAACTCTAGCAAAATTTGTAACTCCAAACTGTTTAATTTCCCATCCTAAAAAATCAGGTTCAGAGTAGCCATTCGGGGTTATTCCTAATTCCGCTTCAAGCGTATATCCCCCACAATTGGGAGCTTCACAGGCCACCAAATTACCAAGCCTATCTAGCCTTTTTGATTGTATCCAACCTAATTGATGAATACGAAGTAATTCATTAATTAATTTTACTTTATTATTTGCCACTTGCGGCAATTCGATAACTTTAAAAACACCATGTTCTGATACATCTTCTTGATTAATAAACTCATTTGCAAGTTCTGAGTCTGGAGCAGTGACATAGCCTAAAACAGAACCATTCTTTGCAACTGAAAAGAATAAAAGCCTGTCAGCTAGTCGTTGCGTCATTAATTCTGATGGGGGATTTTGGCATTTCGCTAAAAATCCTGAAAACCTTACCTCTGGATACTTAGGGTATAATATAAGTTGTGCATTTGGGGCTGGAAACAAATTTCCGTTTTCCGCAATCCAAGAAAAATTTATAGCTGCTTTAAAACGTTCTTTATTCCAATCTCCAGCTTCTTCATTTTTAATTTCAGAAATCGGAAGAATATTTAAAATCTCGAAGCTACCACCAAAGTAAACTTGATTTTTCGAGTTATCATTTGGTGAAAGTTTTTTAATATAAATTTTTGTGCAGCCGTTATCAATGAACAGCCTCTTTAGATTTTGTAAGTTCATTGATTTTAGAAATTTCTTTAATAATATTCTTTCCAACAGCTTGAATCAAAGGTGTTACAACAGAGTTTCCAAATTGTTTATATGCTTGATTGTCTGAAACAGGAATTAAAAAACTATCAGGAAACCCTTGAAGTCTTGCACATTCCCTTGGAGTTAAACGTCTTGGATTTTTTCCTTCTTGTGGTATTAATATCTCTGCGCCATCTTTATAATATCTTGCACTCATTGTTCTTGAAATTCCATCTAGGTTGGTAAGGCCAAAACCAAATCCATTACCCTTTGCTTTGTGCTTCTTTGCATACTCCTGTAAGTAATTCCATAATTTGTCGGATAAAGTATATTTAGGATCAACTTCATCTTCTAAAATGTCTCTTATAGCAAATTTTTTATCCCCTACTTTAGGAAATTCGAAAGATTCTTTTCCTTTAAAAATATTGTTATTGAAACCTACAATTATTATTCGTTCTCTATGTTGTGGGACAAAATGTTGCCCATCCAAAACTTTAAAATGAATAGAATATCCCAACTCTTTTAAAGTCTCTTTTATAATTGTAAATGTTTTTCCTTTATCATGAGATACAAGATTTTTTACATTTTCCAACATAAATGCTGATGGCATTTTATATTTAATAATCCTTGCAACATCAAAAAATAATGTTCCTTGAGTTTCATCTAAAAAGCCATGAGCTTTACCTAAGGCATTTTTCTTTGAAACTCCTGCTATTGAAAAGGGTTGACAAGGAAAACCACCGAGTAAAATATCATGGTCTGGAATTTCTTTTTCTGAAATTTTTGTAATATCTCCAAATGGAACTTCTCCAAAATTAGTTTCATACGTTTTTTTTGAATAAGTATCCCATTCACTTGTAAACACACATTTCCCACCAAGATTTTGAAAAGCCAATCTTATCCCACCAATTCCTGCAAATAAATCAATAAATTTAAATTTTGGTGTTGTTTGAGGAGGAAAAGGAATGTCCCATTTTATTGGTAAGTAATATTGAAAATCCGGCTCTTCAACAATATTTAATTTCTCGTGTAAGTCACTTAAATAACTTGTTGCTATTGGTTTGAAATACTTCGAAACACCATTTTTATGATTTTGAAAATAGTGCGTAAGGTGAGCTAAGTCGTTTCCAGTTGCCTTCGTTACTTCAATTTTGAGTTTATCCTTTATGTCTGAATACTTTTTGTTCATTTATTCGAAAACCTTATCATTAAAAAATGAAACAAAAGACTGATCTAAGGCAAGCAAAATTTTTTGGAGACTTGCTATGGTAATATTGCGTTTACCATTCTCCACTTCACTTATATATGTAGTATCTAAATCTGCTTTTTCTGCTAGTTTTTCCTGAGTTATATTCAGTTCTTTTCTTAAGCTTTTGAGCCTAATACCTACTTTTTCAGAAATGTCCATATTTGCAACTTATTGGTATTTAACCGGCAAAAACATAGACTATAAGTGAAGTTGTGTTGAGCTATTTTGACTACATTATAAGTTTCTAATTATTAATTAGGAAGACTTATTTAAAAACAGCATTTGTATAAAATGTTTATATTTAGTTAGTAGTATCTTTAATTGTCTTAGCTTCTACTAAAAGTCACTTCTTAATGGCATTTTCCATTAAAAATATCATGGCAAGAAATAATATACCTTTAGGGCAAGGGCAAAGAGGAAGTTTGGAATTACTTTTTAACTAAAACAGCACAAGCGTACTATCTATTTCATCCCTCAGTTTTGGCGAAACATTTACAGCATTGGCAAATCGTTTCCATTCACTAACAGTTTCGCTTATTTCTTTAATGGTAGCCAAGGCTTTTTTGTTGTTTATTGATTTACCAATAAGCAATAAATCATCTTGCGTAATATCTTTTCTTTTGCCATTAATACTCAGTGCATGTTGGCTCACCCATCGGTGGTCGGGTTTGTAGGCATGGCAAACATCGTAAGCCGGAGCCAACTCCCATTTACTATCCTTTTTTAGTCTGAATGAAAAATTTTTAGTATGGTCATCGCAATTTCTGGCAACTACATTAAATACCATCCGCCTGAATAA